>CAZFKF010000496.1:0-4817 GCA_964518805.1 uncultured Planctomycetaceae bacterium
CCGACCCGTCGCCCTGCCACGGGTTCCAACTCGGTAGACTGACCTTGGCGACAGAAGCCGCGGGAGCGCCTCGCTTCGACAGTTCCGCTCCGTCGAGCGCCTTGCCGCCCGAGGTAACGCCGTGCCAAGGCTCGATCTTGACGCCCCGGCGGGCCTCATCTTGGGCCGTGCGCCACTGGATCAACCGGGCCCGGGTGGCCAGCATGGTCTCCTGGAGCGAGTCCTTCTTGGCGTACAGTTCCTGCTCCGCGGCCGACGCGTCGGCTGCCAGGGTCGCGCACACCAGAACGGTCCAAGGAAGGAATCGAATCCTCCGCACAGTGGGCCAAGCGGGGTGTTGCCTTAGGATCGCCATGCGATTCTCCTTCGGTTCCCTTCCCGGAAGGCGAGCCGGGGCATCTCGGCCCCCTCAGAAAGTTCTGGGTATCAACTTCGCGATTCTTCCAAGTGACGTCACGCGAGGTCGTTACCGCGCGCGGCGGCGAGTTCCTGGAGTTGCTGTCGAACGCCTTCGGGACGCAGCCATCCGTAGCCCACGCTCCGCAAGGTGCCAATCAGCTTCTGGAAATCCTCGTCACCGTAGCGGGGGATTCCCTTACGGGTCAGCGCCTGCGTGACTTCTTGCTCCGTGGGCAGCCGTCCCTCGGGCAACTCGGACGCATAGGGCGTGTGCAAGGTGAGGAAGTTGTCCAGATAGACCGTTGCGCCGTCGTCCCAGTCGGACGGAGCCGGGAACTCGTAGTCCCATTCGAGTTCCCAAATGCGAATCGTCTGGTCGTGGCTTCCGGAGACGATCCAGCGGCCGTCGTGGCTCATGGCCAACGAAGTGACGACGCCGGTGTGGCCCGCCAGAACCTGGGCGCACTGGCCATTGACGAGGTTCCACAGCCGCAGCATCTTGTCGCCGCTGCCCGAGACCGCCCACCGGCCGTTGGCAGTCTCGGTGACCGCGAGGACCCTCTCGAAATGGTCCTGGAAACTCCGCACGCACCGCCCGCTGGAGAGATCCCACACTCGAATCATCTTATCGTTGGCGGCGGAAACCGCAAAGCGTCTCTCGGCGTTGAGGGCGACGCAATGCACAATGTCGGTATGCCCCTCGAACACGCGCAGGCACTGTCCCGCGGCGACGTCCCACAGCCGGAGCGTCTTGTCGAATCCGCCGGAGAGGAGCCAGCGCCCGCAGGCGCTGAACCGTACGGACCGAACGAGGTTGGTGTGGCCTTCGAGGATCCGCAGAGCCACCCCGTTGGCCAGATCCCACAGCCGGAGCGTCTTGTCGCGGCCGCCCGAGACAGCCCAGCGGCCATCCGGCGAAACAGCCACACAACTGACCCAACTGGCGTGCCCCTCCAGAGTCCGAGTGCACGTGGCGGACATGAGGTCCCATACGCGCACCGTACCGTCTTCGCTGGCCGAGAGGGCGCTGCGACCGTCGGGAAGGTAGCAGAGGTCGTTGATCGGGCCGGTGTGACCTCCCAGCATGCACTCCGACTCGCCCTTCGCCAGGTTCCAAAGGCGGACCATCTTGTCGGAACCGCCGGACAAGGCGTGGGATGCATCCGGGCTGAGGGCCACGGGCCCGACCGCGGAGGCCGGCGTCCGGAGCATGCGCGTGCACCGCCCATCGCGATAGCGTTCGGCGATGCCGTTGCGGCCCACCTCGCTCCGCAGGTCCAGGGCCTGCGCGTTCAGGCCGAAACTGGGTATTTTTCTCGCCTGCTCGATCAGGTAGACGGCCTCTTCACAACGGCCGGCCTCGGCCATGGTGCGGGCCTGGGTCAACATGCCGTCGAATCTGGCTTGGCCGGGCTTGGCCTCTTCCTTAGCCGCCACGGCGCAGCGGGCAGGCGGCGCCACGTATCGTCCCCCGGGACGATAAAACACCGACAGGTCCCATTGGCGCACCGTGTTGTCGCCGGGACGGGAAGAATCGCCGCCGCCGGAAAGGGCGGTACGACCGTCGCCACTCAGACAAACCGCGAGGACGCCCGCCTGATGGCCTTCGAGCGTCCGCACGCAACATCCGGTGGTCAAGTCCCAAAGGCGCAGTGTGCGGTCGAGGCTTCCGGAGAGAACCCAGTGCCCATCGGCGCTCAGGGACATCGAGACCACGCGCTCGGTGTGGCCGCGGAGCGATCGGACGCGCATGCCGTTCTTGGTGTTCCAGAGGTGCAGTTTTGCATCGGCGTCGCCGGACAGGACCCACCGGCCGTCGCGACTCAGGCTGGCGCACTCCGGGGGAGACTGCTGGATTTCAAACGCCCGCATCCGGCTGCCCGTGGTCGCGTCCCAAAGCCACAACTCCAGGTCCCGGCTCCCGGACAGGGCGAATCGCCCATCGGCGCTCAGACTCACGCAGGTCAGCGGCGCCGAGTGCCCTTCAAAGGTCCGCTCGCAACGGCCCGTGGCGACATTCCAAAGGCGCACGGTGCCGTCCTCGCCCCCGGTCAGGGCCAACGTCCCGTCCGCATTGACCGAAAGCGAGGTGACCGGCTGCGTGTGGCCCTCGAAAGCCCGCAGACATTGGCCGTTGGTCAAGTCCCAAAGAGCGACGGTTCCTCCGCCGGAAATCGCAGTCCCGCCATCGCCGAGCAAGGCAACGCAGTGGACGCCGCCAGAGCAGGTATCCACGGCGATTGCGCAGGCTCCAGTCGACAAGTCCCAAAGCCGGATCGTTCCATCGGCGCTGCCGGAGAGCGCGCGGCCGCCGTCTGCGTTGAGGCTGACGGCGGTGACGGGCTGCGTGTGTCCCTCGAATGCCTGAAGGCACTGAGCCGTCTGTCCGAGCAAAGGCTGAATTCGCCGCAATGCGACCTCGGCATCCTGCCCGCCGCCTTGCTCGGCGGCTTTTCCCAGGTAGGCGACCGCCGCCGGGATGTCCCCGCGGTCGGCATGCACGAGGCCCATGTAGAACGAGGGGTGCCAGTCTGCCGGGATCGCGCCGCGCAGTTCCTCCAACTGCCGGAGGAACCCAAGATCTGTCAAACGGCCATTGCGCCAATGCAACAGGCTTCGGTTGTAGGTGGCCTCCGGGTGGTTGGGAAAAATCCGCAGGACTCTCTCAAAGAGCTGTTCCGCGGCGGGAGGCTTCCCCAGGTTGAGCAAGCTGACCGCTTGATTGTTGAGATTGTCGGCGCGATGGCGAGCGACCTCTTGAGGCGATCGGGTATCAGCCGGGCGGTCTACTCTTCCGCCCGAGATGGGACTTGGCGCAGTGGGACTCGCCTCCGCAGGACGCCCAGGCGCGCCTGGCACCGACTGCTCCGGACGGCGAACCACAGCGCGGCAGCGGGGACACCGGATGGTTGCGTCTGGATCGCGGTTCTGCTCGGAGAGAACCACAGTGGCATTGCATTCCGGGCATCTCAGCGCAGACGACATCCTTGTCCTCCCGGCGCCCGAGTACCAGTGGCAATGCAAGTATTCTGACGCAATGTAAGCATTCTTCCAGGGCGGCGATTCGCGCTGCGAACGACCGTGTTCCTACGCATTCAACGCGAGAGAGGTTAGCGAACCCAGGGCGAGACAGCCATTCCCCAAGCCACAGCACCACAGCTAGATCACCCCAGCCCGGTCTTTCGGGGGCATGACATCGCCCGTCGTGAGCAATCTCTGTTCCCACGGAGAGGCAAGCGGAACCTGAAGTATAGGGCTTCGCTCGTTTGATTGCAAAGGCTCCCTTCGAGTGCACGCCAGAAATGCCTGTGAAGCATGCGCAACATGCCAGTTCGCGACTGTCACGCGGAGACGCGAGGCTTCGGGCGAGAATCACCCTTGCAGGATCACGCACGAGTTTCCGCTGGCGGGCTTGCGCCGGCGGGCTGAAGTCCGTCCGGCCCAATCCGGTGGCAGAAGTCGCCAAAGGCCTCCCCTTCCTTTCGCTCGGCCTTGAACCGTTGGAGCACCGGCACAAGCGAGGGGACGACGTCCTCCAGTCGTACGAGGTCCTTGTAGACCACGGCCAACCGGTCTCCCAACAATCGCCCCCCCAGGTAGATCGTGTACTTCCCGAGGGTCTTGCCGACGAGGCCGATGTCGGCGTTGTAGGGACGCGAACAGCCATTGGGGCAGCCGGTCATACGCACGGTGAAGCGCTCGGCGGCCAGGCCCAACCCTGCGAGTTCCGTCTCCAATTGGTCGATCAACTGCGGCAGCACGCGTTCGCTTTCGGTGACCGCCAAGGGGCAGGTCGGCAGGGCAACGCATGCCATGGACAGACGCCGAACGTTGGAAATCTCTTCCGCCAGCTTGACTCCGTGACCTCGCAGGATGGCCTCGACGGCGGCGCGGTCCTCTGGCCGAATGTCGTGGAACAGGATGCTTTGATAGGGCGTCAGCGCTACACCAGGGCGGTACGTGCGGCAGATCTCGCGCAGGGCGGTCTTCAGGCAGAACCCGTCGCGGTCCAAAATCCTACCGTTCTCCACGTTCAGGCCGTAGAACCACCGCCCGTCCCCCTGCTCGAACCAGCCGAGATGATGGTCAACGCCGGAAACGTCTTGCGGATGGGGGTCGGCCAAGGAACGTCCGTAGTACTCTTGGACCTTGCCTTTGAAGCGATCGAGGCCCCAATCGGCGATCAGATACTTCATCCGCGCCCGCTTGCGGTCCGAGCGGTCGCCGAAATCGCGCTGGACTTTGATCACGGCGTTGGTCAGGTCGACGACTTGGTCGGGCTCGACGAACGCCATCCGCTTGGCGATCGCGGGGAACGTGCGTTTGTTGCTCGGCGTGACGCCGAAGCCGCCGCCGACCACCACGTTGTAGCCGAAAATCCGTCCGTGCTCGTGGATCGCCAAGAACCCGAGGTCGTT
>CAZFKF010000497.1:0-4815 GCA_964518805.1 uncultured Planctomycetaceae bacterium
TCCCGCCCCGCAAACGCCCGGCAAGGCAAACCAGGCGGGGGCCACGGACCCGCTCCATCCGATCGTCGAATTACAGACCAGCAAGGGGAAGATCGTCCTCGAACTGGACGCGTCGGAAGCGCCGTTGACCGTCGAGAACTTCCTCAAGTACGTCGAGTCGAAACACTACGATCAGACGATCTTCCACCAAGTCCTCAAGGACTACGTCATCATGGGGGGTGGCTACACGGAAGACTTAAGCGAGAAATCGGCCCGCGGCACGCTTCGCAATGAGGCGCAGAAGTCCAGGCTGAAGAACACCGCGGGCACGATTGCGATGGTCCGCAAACCCGATTCGCAGGACAGCGCCGTCTGCCAGTTCTTCATCAACGTGGCCGACAATCCGAATCTGGACTACCGAGGCCCCAACGCCGAGGAATACGGCTACTGTCCTTTCGGCAAAGTGATCTCGGGGATGGACGTCGTCAAGAAAATCGCCGAAGTCGAGGTCACCGACAAGGCCGTCGACGTTCCCGGCAAGACCGACAAGGCAGAGTTTGAACGCCTGCCCAAACAGGCCGTGGTGATTCAGTCAGCCCGAAGTCTCCGGGCGCCGAATCGCGAACTGGTCTCTCAGAACGCATCCGCGGATTCCGTCCGAACAAAGTAGAAGGGCCTGCGTTAAGCCGGGGATTCTGCGCAGCGATTCCCATCTTCTGCATGTTGCCTTTTTTTATGCAATTCGTGCAAAAAAGGGCAGACCCAATTGCATGCCGTTGGCGATGATCCTAAGATAGTGGGGCACTTCACAGGATGACTGCCGCTTCGGAGGGATCCCCATGTCGCACGGCACCTACTTTGTTCAAGAGTGCCCGACCTGCGGTCGGCGCCTCCACATTCGGGTGGAATATCTGGGGCGAGCCGTGGTGTGCCAGCATTGCCGCGGCCAGTTTACGGCGTACGATCCGGCGAGCAAGCGGCCGAGCGAGGTTGCCCAGGCTGACGCCCTGCTGCGCCGCGCTGAGGAATTGCTGAGCCATCTTTCGCGGTCTGAATCCGGCTCTCGTCTGGTGCGCCCGCGGTAAGCGTGCGGCAGCTCGACGCCAGCTCCCTTATGGAATCGTCGCTTACCGGGATTCGTGCGGCGAGACCAGACGCTTCAAGTCATCAAAGAACCGCGGATAGGTCTTCGCGGTACAGCCGGGATCGCGAATCACCACGCCGGGCACGCCAAGCCCTGCAATCGCCAAGCTCATGGCCATGCGGTGGTCGTTGTAGGTGTCGATCTCCGCGCCGCGGAGTGGACCGGGGATGATTCTCAAGCCGTCTTCGCGTTCGTCAACCTTGGCCCCAAGCTTGCGCAACTCGGCGGCAAGGGCGGCGATGCGGTCGGTCTCCTTGTGCCGGATGTGGGCCACGCCGGTGACGGTCGTCGGCCCGTCGGCCAAAAGCGCCACGGCGCCGAGCGTCTGCACCGTGTCGCTGATGGCGTTCATATCGACCTCGATCCCGCGGAGCGGCTTTTCGGGGACTCGCGAAACGGTGATCGAATCGTCGCCGTAGTCGACCCGGCACCCCATGCGCTCAAGGCATTCGCAGAACCCGACGTCGCCTTGCAGGCTCCCGCGGCCGAGCCCCTGGACAGTGACCCGGCCCCCGGTCACCGCGGCCGCAGCGAAGAAATAGCTTGCCGCAGACGCATCCGGTTCAACGGCGTAGTCTCTGGCGCGGTAAGTCTGCTTCGGCGGCAGCACGAATCGTTCTAACCCTTGGTGATCGACGGCCGCGCCGAAGGCCCGCATCACCGCCAGAGTCATTTCGACGTACGGCTTGGAGACGAGTTGGCCGTCGACCATCAACTCCACTCCGCGCTCCGCGCAGGGGGCAGCCATGAGCAGACCGCTGAGGAACTGGCTGGAGATGGTGGCGGCCACGGTCGCCCTGCCGCCGGGCAGGCCCGAGGCTCGGATCAAGACCGGCGGACAACCGCCCGGCGACTCGCTGACGGCGTCGACGCCCAACTGTCGCAGGGCGTCGAGGAGGTCTTGGATCGGCCGCTGGCGCATGCGGGCGATACCGTCGATGCGGAAGGTGCCTCGGCCCAAGGCAGCCAGGGCGGAAAGGAAGCGCATCGAGGTGCCGCTGTTAGCCACATGCAACTCGGCGCCTGGCGCCGGGATGCGTCCGCCGCACCCCGCGACCCGCACGGTCTGCCGTGCCGGATCGTGGTCGATCGTCAGGCCAAGCCGGCCCAGGGAGTCGATCATCACCTGGGTGTCCTCGCTGTCGAGGGCCTCGGTGAGCTGCGATTCTCCATCCGCCAATGCGGCGCACACCAGGGCTCGATTCGTGATGCTCTTCGATCCCGGCGGCCGGATCGAGCCGCGAATCGGCCCACTGGGCTGGATGGCAATCGACTCAACCGTCATCAAGCTCCACTCCCCCGCGCTGCCGTCGCCTCGATCACCGCCGTCGCCGTAGGTTATGCTTCAGCATAACCTCATAACCTCTGCCGGCACCATCCTAACGGCTTCCCGTCGCCGCAATCTTCCACAAGTGTTCGTTGCTGCGAAAATAGACCGCTCCGTCGGCCACTGCCGGCGAGGCCAGGATTCCCTTGTCGATCTGGCCGGTGCCGGCCAGCGTCCCTTGGGCACCGAGTCGAACGACCTGAACGAGCCCCTCATGGTTTACCGCGTACAGGTGCTCGCCGGCGATCGCAGGGGTGGCCCAGAACGGACCGCGGAGCCGCAACTGCCAGAGCGTCTTTCCGCTGGCTGCGTCACCGCAGACCACAACGCCGGCCGACTTCATGACGTACACGCGCCCCTCGTGGACCACCGGGCTGGCGTTCTCAGGTTGCAGCCGGTGCTCTTGCCAGAGTTGCTCCAGGGCGTTCTTCGCCGCATCGTAGCGAAGCGCGGTCAGCCCGCCGCAAGGCAGATAGATGCGGTCGCCCACTACCGTGTTCGAGGAGATGGTCGAGCAGCCCGCGTCATGGCTGAACACCTCGCGGCCGGTGTGCGGGTCGTGGGCGGAGAGTCGCGAGCGGGACTGCAACAACACGAGGTCGCCTGCCGGCCCGGCCCGCAGCACGGTCGGCGTGGTCCAATTGGCCGCCGGTTCGCGATCGACAGTCCATCGCGTCTCGCCCGTCGCCGCGACGATTCCAGCGGCCCACGACGCCCCTTGGTCTTCCATTTGCACGACCACCGTGTCGCCCACGACCAACGGTGAGGAACCCATTCCCACATCGTTTCGCGTGAGCGGCCGTTCGTAGGCCAGGCCGCGAATCCAGAGAAGGTTGCCGTCGAGATCGAAGCAGGCCAGGTCGTTCGACGAATAGAATGCGAAGACGCGTCGGCCGTCGCTGGCGGGGGTCGAGATCGCCACGCCGCCGAACGGATTGCAGACCGTGCTTCCCGTGGCCCAGAGCTGGCGTTGCCAAAGCCGCTTGCCAGTCGCGGCGTCGAAGCACAGCAAGTGCAGCCGTTCCTGGTGCGGGCCCGTGGCGGCCGTCACCAACACCCGTCCCGCCACGACGATGGGTCCTGACGGCCCCGTGCCCGGCAGGGGGGCTTTCCAGGCCACGTTTTCCTTAGCCGAAAAATGCGCGGGCAGGCCCTTTTCAGTCGACACGCTGGTGCTGTCCGTTCCGCGGAACTGCCGCCAATCGGCCCCGGCCAGGGCCATGACGAGAAACGCCGCGACAACCGGTCGAGCAATGCGCCACATGGTTCCACCGTACTTTCTGATGCTGGACACCGATCCTTCATCACTACTCTGCCGACAGCACTGCGGCGCCGGCGGGATCGACGACGCGGAGATGGAAATCCCACGCGCGGGCCCAATCCTCGGTCAAGTGATTCTGGCACACCTTGACCAGGATCAGGTTGCGGCCCGGGCGAAGCGACACGCGGTTGACGTACTGATCGGGCTGGCTGCCGCCGTGATAGATCTTGTACGCAGCCACCGGCGTTCCGTTGAGCCAGATGCGAATCGCATTGTCCGAGGTGACGCGGAATTCGACGTCGCGTGCGCGGTCGGCGTTGAATTCCGCGGCCGCGTAGCCGGCCACGTTCTTTAGCTCCACCAGACCCTTGTTGAGATCGACCGTGCCGTACTCGTCCTTGCAGACGAAGTCCTTCCATCGCACCGGGCCCTTGCTGCCCGCGTACTCGGCGTCAAAGCGAATTTCCTTTTCAGGGGGATAGGCGGTGTCGAAACCTTTGCCGCCAACGTCCTCAAACGGCCCGATGAGCTTCCAGCGGACAACGTACCCAAACTGCCTGACCAGATCCACTTTCTGGCCCATGCTCCGCAGCCGCTGCGCAATCAGGTCGATCTGATCGCGTTCCCGGGCCGCGGCGAGGGCCCGGCCGTAGACCGCGATCGCGTCGGCCGTGCGTTTTGCCTCGACGTGCCGGGCGGCTTCGCCGATCAGCCGGGCGACGGCATCGCGCCGAAACTCCCAATTCGGATCGTCGAGCATGCCGGGGATGAGCCGCTGCTGCGCCGAGGGATCGACCCGCAGCAGCCATTCGTACGCCAGGCGTCTTGCCCGGGGATCACGCTTGACGTCGCGTGCGAAGACCTCCAAGGCGGCGGCGGGCAGCGGGCGGCCGTTCTGGAGTTGGCGTTCGGCGATCGCGTCCACGGCGGTCCGCATCCAGTTGGCGGCCAGCGGTCCGGCGCCCTCGAAGCCCGCGAGAATCTGCGGTAGCTCCGCGGCGTCGGTCCGCGCCAAAGTGGCCCATGCTGCCGCCGCCTCGCGGTGTCCCGCCCCGTTGGGCCCCACGGCCCGTAGCGCAGCCAGAAGGGGCTCCGTCTCGGGGC
>CAZFKF010000498.1:0-4809 GCA_964518805.1 uncultured Planctomycetaceae bacterium
TGGGCAAAATCGCCGTGCAGGTCGTCTCGAAGCGCGAGCCGTGGCTGGTCCACGAGAAGCTCGACGTGATCGTCAAGTCGGGTGCGCTCAAGGACCGTGCGGTGGTCTTGGACCTCAAGGACTACCAGCGGGCCCTGGTCTGGATCGACGGCCGGTTCAGCCACGTGCTGCCGCCCGGCCTTTACGCCTATTGGACCACGCACCGCGAGGTCACCGCCGAGATCATCGATGCCCGCAAGGTCCGCTTCGAGCATAAGGATCTCCAGGTCATCGTGCAGTCGGCCATGGCGGTGCGCGTGCTGGATAGCTATGCGGTCGAGCAGGGCCACGTGGGCGTGCTGTTCGAGGACGGCCGCTACGTCGGGACCCTGGCACCGGGCCGCTACGCGTTCTGGAAGAACGTGGCCAAGGTCGCACTGGTTCCGGTGGACATGCGCGAGACGATGTTGGACGTGGCGGGTCAGGAGATCATGACCGCCGACAAGGTCACCCTACGCATGAACGCCGTGGTCACCTACCGCGTGGCCGACGCGCGCAAGGCGGTCAGCACGACCGACGACGTACGTCAGGCATTGTACCGCGAGGTCCAGTTGGCGATCCGCGCGATCGTCGGCGCCCGGGAACTCGACCAGTTCCTCACTGACAAGGACGCGGTGGCCAAGGAACTGGAGGAGGCCGTGCGTCGGCGCGTGACCGACTTGGGTCTGGCCGTCGTCTCGGCCGGCATCCGCGACGTGATCCTGCCGGGCGACATGAAGGACCTGATGAACAA
This sequence comes from uncultured Planctomycetaceae bacterium, assembly GCA_964518805.1. Classification (GTDB taxonomy): domain Bacteria; phylum Planctomycetota; class Planctomycetia; order Pirellulales; family Thermoguttaceae; genus CALFBP01. The sequence continues at coordinate 773 of CAZFKF010000498.1, forward strand.
GGTCACGGAGGCCAAGAAGGCCGCCGAGGCCAACCTCATCGTCCGCCGCGAGGAAACGGCGGCCATGCGCAGCCAGGCCAACACGGCCAAGCTGCTGGAAGGCAACCCGACGCTGATGCGGCTCCGCGAACTGGAGGTCCTGGAAAAGGTCGCCGCCGGCGGCAAGCTGAACGTCGTGCTGGGCGAAAAGGGCCTGGCCGAGCGGGTTGTGAACCTGCTCTGATAGACTCGACGCCCGGAGGCCGGGCAAAGCCTTGGCCTTCGGGCGTTTCCTGGGATGCTCGGTCTGCCCCACCCCACAATCGGCTTGGATGCTCTTGGGCACGATGATCGCGTAGCCCCAGCCTTTGGCGAGCACCTGTTGCCACCACGATGAGCCGCCGCCCCGGGGAAACCTTGGAAGAAGCCTCGCTTAATTCCTTTGGGCGTCTAAGTCGGCGCCCGGGCGATGCTCGCCACGGAGCACGAGCGTACCGTGGCGATTCGAGATGCTGTAGTCCGATTCGCCGGTGGGGCTCCAGACGCTCGACTCCCGGGAACCACTTGCCCAGCGGGTGCGGTAGACGTTAGCCCTCAGCGTCAGCCCCGGCGCGGGCCGGGAAATGTCGAGGTCGACGAAGGGGATGGTGAGCCTGACCCGCCACCGCTTGGGTTCGATGGCCGTTGACGCCCTCGCCGTACCATTCCACGCCTCGCCAGCCTCGACACCGAAGCCGACGCGCCCGTCCCAAATCGCGCCCTTCGAGTTGACGATGTAGCGGCACGACTTGCGTGCATCGTTTGGCTCAGGGTTGAGGAACACCTCGATTCCGTCGTCGTTCCCAAGGCCCGTTTGATCGCGGGCCGTGCAGACGGCCCGGATCTGGTCCATGGAAGGCTCGAAGCAGAGGACATCCAGGTGGATGCCGTCGGGTGTCCAGCCGGCTTTGAGCCAGGTGGGGGCCGATGCGGGCTCACCGGCGAGTGAGACCAGGCGGATCGGCGTCAACGTTTCGATGCCTTCGACCGTGGTCACACGGGGCACTTCGAGTGTCTGCTCGCCGCTCCGCAAGACCGGCACCAGGGCCCGGCGAGCGGGAGAGAATTCCTTCTCCAGCAGTGCGATTCGCTTCCGGTACACGCTGCCTTCGGGCGTCTTGGCGAATCCTCGCGCCAGAAGATCGGCGAGTCTGGCGAGGGCCTCGGGCGTGAACACGGCCTCGGGCTGAAACGCGGCGACCGTGGCCAGCCGGGCGCCGGCCGTAATGCGGACGGACTCCGCGAAGGTCCAGAACTCCTTCATCTCGGCCTCAGCCGGTCCGTAGAACAGTCGGTAGTACTCTTCAAGCACGTCGTTGACGTTCAGTTTCGGATCCCAGCCCAGCCGCGCCGTCAGGTAGAGGTTCAGGTGCTGGGTCGCCGGCCGGTGCATCCGCTTCACGCCCTCGTCCGAGGCGCCTTCGGCCTCGATGAACTCGCCGCGGATGCCGTGCTTCTGCATCCAGCGGAAGTCTTTCTCGATGGTTTGGCTATAGAGGATGGGCAGGCCTCGCCAAGGCAGCCAACTGTCGAAAATGTAGTAGTCCCAATAGTACAGGGCAGACGTCTTCTCCTTCCAGGCGGCGATATCGGCAAGGACTCGCTTTTCCTCGGCGGGCAGGACAAACAGCCGGCGCTGCTTGCAGATCATCACCGCCACGTTGGGCGGAAGCTTGGCGATTCGCGTCGGCGGGCGGTTGTATTTCTCGTAGGCGAAACAGCCGACAAATCTGTCCGGGTGTCGCTTGGCCACCTCGCCAGCCAGTCTGGCCATGAACCCCCAGACGTAGTTCGAGTACCTCCCGTTCTCCGGGGCCTCGCGGTCGATCTGCGCCTGGCAGCGCGGTTCCTCGCAGATGCGAGTCATGCCGTCGGGCGGCCCGACCGGATAGAATTGCTGTTCCGGATGCTGATCGAAGTAGTCGCCGATGTCGGCGGCAAACTGGCGGATCATCTGCTCGTTGGACAAACAGAGATTGCAGGCGCCGATGACGGCGGACTTCGAGCCTCCGGGCTGACAGTCGCGCACGCCGTCCACCAGGGAGAAGAACTCCGGGTGCGCGCTGCGGTGGCGATACATGGCGTCGAAGTTGTGAGTAATGACTACCGGCGCTGTGCCGCCGAAGCCGGCCCGCCGGAACCAGAGCGCCTCCTCCGGGCTCTCGTCGAGAACGCAGAGCCAAGGATAGCGGTACGTAAAGGTCGGCGCGCGTTCCAGGACGAACTGCGGCACTCTCACTTCCGCACGGGGGCTGAGCACCGTCCCAAGTTCTCCCGGCATGTAGAAACGGATACCACAGACGCGTTCGAGGAAGGCGTAGACGCCATACAGCGAGCCCGCCTCGCCCAGCGCGTTGAGCTTGAGTGCCGGGTTGTATAAGTCGCACAGGCGCCAGGGGTTCGGCCCAGCGTGCAGCGGCGGTCCGGAGTAGTCCCGGCCAACGATCGCCAGGATTCCGGGCTTGACCACGATCCGGAAGCCCTCCGGCTTCAAGCCGTCGGCGCCAATTCCAAGCCGTTTCAGTGCACTGCTCGCACCGATGAAGACTGCGGGGGACTTGCCGCTGCCCACACCATCCGTCGCCAACGGCAACTCCTGACCGGTCACGGCCTTGACGAACGTCTGGAACTCTCTGGCCGCCAACTTCGTCATGTCCGGAGCATCGGGGGCCACAACAATTTCGGCATAGGGCTGGCCGTCATCCTGTTGGAAGGTGTCCGCTTGCAGCAGGCCCGCAGGAAGCAACAGCCAGACCATGACATTCAGCATTCCACGTAGCCGCATGGTTTTCTCCCGGCAGGGCCTGGGTCAAGGCGTGACTTCGAGGGCCAGGCTGCCGTTCACGATGGTGATCAGACTCGGGCTGTTGGTCGGGTTGCCGACAGCTTCGGCATGCTCGCTCCGCAGACGGAAGGCGCTGAAGCCGAATCCCGCCTCAAGATCGCGATTCACGGCGCCCGTGACATCAAAGCTCAGCGCCAGCCCCGCGGGGGTGCCTCGCTTGACCTCGACACTCTTGATCAATTCTGCTTGGATCGACCCCAGGTCCTTCGCCGCCAGCACGAAGCGTTCCGCGGTGAAGTGCTCCAGCCGGAATGTCTCGCCCCGAGTCTGAGGATTGGCCGCCAGCCGCAGTGTCGCCTTGGCGATTCTGCCCGCGGTAAGATACCGCCGGATGTCAAAGCGAAAGACCGCGCGGTCGTCCCGGTTCAACGTGTTCGGTTGCCCGACGGCCAGCCAATTGCCGCCGATGCCGCCCAGTTGCCAGGTCTCGAGCGCGTTGCACGCCCCGCTGGCCGCATCCTTCGGTCCGGGGACGATCCTGTCCAGCGTGCCGGCGGGGTGTGCGGTGACCGCCATGGCCGAGATGATGACTGCGGCAAGGAACGCGTTTGGCATTTGCGTCTCGTTTCGAGCGGTGCACGTAGGGAATTCGATCGCAAGCACCAGAGTGAGTCTAACCGCCGAGACCCCCGTGAGACAATGGTGCAGAATTGAATCGCTGCGTTGCCAAGCGTTGACTTGTTCAACGAATCACACCGGCTCGAGTCCTTCGGGTGTGTCGGCCTCGGCAGCATCGAGGATCTTCTGGGTGCTGGTGGGGTCGACCTTGCGGCAGCATTCGGTCAGGCGGTCGGCAATGTCCTTCAATTCGGCTTGCCAGAGGTCTTCGGTCGTCTCGGGCGGACAGAACGGAAGGAACTCGCCCACCAGGAGGATCAGCCGCAGGAGATGCCGGAAGATAACTCCCTCCTGCTTCTGAAGGCTCTTGCTGGTGACGTATTTGTTGAAGTCGCCGCCGAATTCGAGGACCTCGCCCGCCGCCCAGACCGGCTGGATGCGCACCCCGTGTGCGCCGGGGAATTCGAACTCGAACAGCAGACGGAGTTTGTCGGCCAGGGTGAGGACTCGTTTCGGCGGATCGTCGTAGGAACTGCGCCGCCGGTCTTCGTCCTCTTCGGGCATGTACGTCAGTTCTTCGGCCACGGCCAATCCGAACCGGAGCAGTTGCTCGTCG
>CAZFKF010000499.1:0-4794 GCA_964518805.1 uncultured Planctomycetaceae bacterium
GGCCGCATCGACGACGTGCTGAACGTCTCCGGACACCGCTTGAGCACCATCGAGATCGAGAGTGCGTTGGTGAGCCATCCAGCCGTGGCCGAGGCCGCCGCAGTGGGCCGCCCGCACGACGTCAAGGGCGAGGCCGTGGCCGTGTTTGTCACGCTCACCTCCGACGCAGACCCGAGCGAGGAGCTCAAGAAGGAGCTCAAGAATCACGTTCGCAAGGAAATCGGCGCGCTGGCCGTGCCCGACGACATCCGCTTCACCACGTCCTTGCCCAAGACCCGCAGCGGTAAGATCATGCGTCGACTGCTGCGCGACATCGCCGCCGGCCGTGCCACCACCGGCGATACGACCACGCTGGAAGACTTCAGCGTGCTGGCGCGGCTGCGCACGGACGAGGATTGAGGGAGCGGGCAACAGGCAGAGCGTGGCAGGCAGAAAGAACCGCCGGGCGCAATGCGCGCCCGGCGGGAACAGCGGATGTGCCCTTGTCAGCTTGTCCAGCCCGGAGCCGAATCGTTTAGCCCGGAGCCAACGGCGACGGGCATCCCGTCGGCGCTCGGCTCCGGGCAAGACGGCTATTCATCGCGCTTCGCGGCGTTCACACGCTCCACGGGCTGCGATAGTCGCGGGTGAGCCACTTGGGGTCGCCCGTGCCGTCGACGAATTCACACTTGGCCGGGTCCCACTTGAGCTTCTGGTGGTGGTAGTAGGCCAGATTCATCAGGTGGCAGCAGATGACCGAATGCCCGCCCACCTTCTCACAGGTGATCGGCTTCTTGCGCGACTTGACGCAGTCCAAGAAGTTCCAGATGTGGTCTTTGCTGACGTAGAGCTTGACCTTGGCGTCCTTGAGGAACGCCCGCTGGGCCTTCTGCACTTCGGCGGCGCAGGAGGTCTTTTCGCCCGCCTCGCCGCTGAACCAGGCGATCTTCTTGTCTCCCCGCTGGAAGGTGAACCGCCCGCGGTCAACCTGGATCTCTCCCTCGCCGCCGAAGAAGCGAACGCCGAAGCGTGCGTCTTTGTGTTCGACCGTGATGCCGTTGGCGTAGACCAGCTTGGCTCCGCGCTTGGCGCCGGCTTTTTCGGGGGGGAGGATTTCGACCGGGCCGCTGTCGTCCATGGCCAGCCCCCATTGGGCGATGTCCAGATGGTGCGCGCCCCAGTCGGTGACCATGCCGCCGCCGAACTCGCGGTAATTGCGCCAGTTGGGGAAATGATGGTGGATGCCGCGCGGGCTGAGGACCGAGTTGTACGGCCGCATCGGCGCCGGGCCGACCCAGAAGTTCCAATCCAGCCCCGGCTCCATCGGCTCCTCGGGCAAGTCGCAGGGGACGCCGGGATCACCGAAGGCGCACTCGACCCGTTCGAGCTTGCCGATAGCCCCGTTCTGCACCAGTTCGCAGGCCACGCGGAATTCGCTGGAGGAACGCTGCATCGATCCGGTTTGCAACACGCGGCCGTTGGCGTCCACGGCCCGCATCACTTCCACCGCCTCGTGAATATTGTGCGTCAGCGGCTTCTCGCAATAGACGTCTTTGCCGGCCTTCAGCGCGGCCAGGGTGATGAAGGCGTGCCAGTGGTCGGGCGTGGCGATCGAGACGGCGTCGATGTCCTTGCGGTTGATGATCTCGCGGAAATCGTTGTAGGCCGCGCACTGGTTGTTCCCGCCCGGCTGCTTGGCGTAGTGTTCATCCACCCGCTTCTTGGCGGCGTTGCGGCGCGTGGTGTCCACGTCGCAGACGGCCAGGACCTGGGTCGTAGGCTGGCCCAGAAAGCCGCCCAGGAGGTAGCTGTTCTGCATGCCCATGCCGACGAAGCCCATGGTCAGCCGGGAACTTGGCTTAGTCTCGTCCGCCCAAACACGCGACGGGAGAAGGAAGGGAGTGGCCGCCGCTGATGCAGCGGCCCGCTTAAGCAGTGAACGTCGAGACAATGGCATGGTTGTTCCTTTCGATAGACGCGTGCCGCCGTCTTGCACCCGGCGCATTCCGGTAAAGCCCTGAGGCCCCCATTCAAGGTAAGCTGTCATTCTGTTCACAGCGTCGACTGAAGTCAAGACGCCCGTTCTTCTTCGGGCGGATCAACGTCGGGCCGCGACGATTTCCGCTCCGGAAGGTGATGCCTGTTGCGGTACCGCGCGTCCCGGCCGACAATACGTTGAGAGTCGAGTCGACTGCCAGATTGCCTCTCCGGCTCGATGTGACTCAAGGAGTGTGTCTCCATGTGCTTAACAACCCAACGCGTTCCCGCGGCGTTTGCCGCCGCGGTGCTGCTGGCTGTCGTGGGCTCGGTTCGGGCCGCCGAGAAGGCTGCGCCGCTGTTGCGCGCCGGTGCGGCCAAGGTCGATATCACGCATCCGGATGCGCCGGCGCCTGACGGGCCTTTGTATGCAAAGGCACTCGTGCTGAGCGAAGGCGACACGACGGCGGTGATTGTCACCGTCGACGCCGTCGCGATCGCCGAGATCGGCACGATCCGCGGCGACTTCCTCGCAGGGGTCCGCCGGCAGCTTGAGCAGGAATTGAAGATCCCGCCCGCCCACGTTTTGGTCAACGCCAGCCATTGTCACGGCAAAGTGTGCGCAGACGTCGAGAAACGGACGGTCCAGGCCGTAAGAGAGGCGCGGCGGAACATGACGCCCGTGAGGGCCGCTTGCGGCAGCGGACGCGAAGAGCGGATCATGGAAAACCGCCGGCTGCGGCTCGCCAACGGCAAAGAGGCCGACGTTCGCCACGCCTACGCCCTTCCGCCGGACGAGGAAGTGGCGGCGATCGGGCCGGTGGATCCCGAGATCGGCCTCTTGCGCCTCGATCGCACCGACGGACGGACGCTGGCCGTGGTCTACCATTTCGCGTGCCATCCAATCCAGGGTATCCCCAGCGGAGGCAACACCGCGGACATCACCGGATTCGCCTCTCGCGTCATCGAAGACAACCTGAGCGACGGCGCGACGGCCCTCTTCCTTCAAGGGTGCGCCGGCGACATCAACCCGGTCCGCTACAAGGACGTCAACAGTCCCCGAGACGCGGAACCGCTGGGGAACATGCTCGGGCTGAGCGCCTTGAAGGCGGTGCGGAAGATCCAGGTCCGGGACGACGCGGCGTTGCGGATCATCAACGAAACGATCGAGCTTCCGCGGGCCGATCTCACCCAGCGTATCGCTTCCTTGCAGGCGGAGCAGGGCCGGCTGCTCCAGTCGCTCAAGGGAACCAGCCTCAATCTCAAGACGTTCGTCCCGCTGTATGTCAAGTACCACGTATCGGGCGAGTTCCCTTCTTATTACTCGCACGCTTACCTGCACGATCGAATGATCGGCCGGGACGACTGGAGCAAGCTCGACGAACAGAACCGAAAAAACTTGGAGCAGTACATCCAGAACATTCACGTGATGGAGGAATTGACCCGGGTGCAAGAGAACCTGACGCTGCTCCGCATGCATCGGGCGCAGAACGTCTCGGCGGGCAAGAGAACCATCAGCGTCGAGGTGGCAGGGTTGCGGGTCGGCGATTTCGTGCTGATAACCTTCCCCGGCGAGCTGAGCGTGCAAATCGGACTGAACGTCAAAAAGCAATCCCCCCATCCCAGGACCTTTGTGGCAGGTTACACCAACGGCTACATCTACTACTCGCCCACCGAGGAACAACTGGCCAATCAAGGTCACGCCCAGGAGGATTGCGACTGTCTGCTAGGAAAGGGCTGGCAGAAGCTGTTCGAGGACAAGGCCATCGAGATTCTGAAACGATTGTGAGGATCGATCGTGGCCGACGTCAGGCTCCGCCCTCCCATCTTCCCTTCTCCCACGCGCACTGCATTTCGTCGAACGCGTGGAAGTCCGATATAGTACTGATGACTCAGGGGTTGTCATGGGACGTTGTCTGCTGTGGATTCCTGGCGTTCGGCGCGTCGCCGTCCTCTCGATCTTGCTGGATGCGCTGTTCGTAGCGGGATGTGAGAAGGCGGCCGATCTCCCAACGACTGTCTCGGCCGCAGTCGAAACGGGCACTCCAACCGACGGCGCGGCGCCGACCGTGGTCGGCTCGAAGAGCTGCCGCGACTGCCACGAGGATTTCTACCGGCTTTGGGCCACGTCGCACCATGGGCTGGCGATGCAGCCCTACACGCCCCAGTTTGCCAAGGAGAGACTCACGCCGCAGACGACAGACGTGGTGATCGGCAAGCGGAAATACCGCGCCCGCGTGGCCGAAAACGACGGCTGGATGCTCGAAGTCCTTCCCACGGGCGAGCGGAAGTACCCGTTCGTGCATGTGATGGGTGGGAAGAACGTCTACTACTTCCTCGCGGCGCTGGAGCGAGGGCGGCTCCAAGTGTTGCCGCTGGCCTACGACGTTCACAAGAAGACGTGGTACGACGTGGCGGCCAGCGGCGTACGCCATTTCCCCGATCGCAGGGACGAGGCCCTCGATTGGACCGACCGCATGTTTACCTTCAACACCACCTGCTTCAATTGCCACGTCAGCCAGCTCGCCACCAACTACAGCCTGGAGACCGACACCTACCACACAACCTGGTCCGAGCCCGGCATCAGTTGCGAATCGTGCCACGGGCCAGGCGGAGAACACGTCGAGATCATGGAGGCTGCGCCCCCGGGCAGTCCGCCCAAGGACATCAAGATCCTTCGCACCAAACAGTTCACCGCCCAGCAGATGAACGACATGTGCGCGACGTGCCATGCCAAGATGGTGCCCATTTCGCTCACATTCCGTCCGGGCGATAAGTTCTTCGACCATTTCGACCTGGTGGGCCTGGAACACGCCGACTTCTATCCCGACGGCCGGG
>CAZFKF010000500.1:0-4787 GCA_964518805.1 uncultured Planctomycetaceae bacterium
ATCTTTCACAAGGACCCGTTTGCCGATGACCCGGCCGTACTGGTCGATGCCCGAGTGGTCAACGAGGCGTTGCACGCCCTTGGGGCAGAAATCCGTTTGCGTTGGAAGACCTCGGAGGTTACATTGAGCACGGGCCGGAAAGTGCCACGGCATACGCTCGTCCGCGGCCGCTTTCGGATGGGCCAGAAGAGCGTAAGTTTTCATATCGCTCCGACTGGGGCACCGAGCAATGGCACTGGCGGCGCGGGTCGCCGCGGTAGCCGCAGGGGCAGGGGTTCAACGCGGCCACGAGCATGAAGTTGGCCGGAAACGTGGTGCTGGCCAGGGCCCGGGCAATCGTCACGACGCCGTCCTCCAACGGCTGGCGGAGCACTTCCAGCGTGCGGCGGTTGAACTCGGGAAGCTCGTCGAGGAAGAGGACGCCGTTGTGGGCGAGGCTGATTTCGCCGGGGGCGGGCGTCGAGCCGCCGCCCACCAGGCCCGCGTCGCTGATCGTGTGATGCGGCGAGCGGAACGGGCGCGTGGCCATCAGGGGCTGACCCGGCTTGAGGCGGCCCAGCGCGCTGTAGATCCGCGTGGTCTCGATCGACTCCTCCGCTTCCAGGTCGGGCAGGATGCTCGGCAACCGCTTGGCGAGCATGGTCTTACCCGAACCCGGGGGACCGAGCATCAACAGGTTATGCCCGCCGGCGGCCGCCACGACCAAGGCCCGCTTGGCCATCTCCTGGCCGCGCACGTCGGCGAAATCGTCGTCGTAGCGGGAGAACTCGCGGAACAGTTCGCTCAAGCGCGACGGCGTGGGCTCGATCTGGAGTCCGCCAGTCAGAAAGCCCACCGCCTGGCTCAGGCTGTCTACGGCGATGACTTCGATTTGCTCGACCACCGCCGCTTCGGCCGCGCTTGGGCTGGGCACGATCAAGCCGCGCAGTCCTTCCTGCTGCACCGCGGCTAGGGCCATGGAGAGTGCCCCCTTGGTCGGACGCGTGGCGCCGTCCAGGGCAAGCTCGCCCACCACGGCGTAGTGCGCCAGGAGTTCGGAGGCAAACTGGCCGCTGCCGGCCAGAATCCCAAGCGCGATCGGCAGATCGACGGAAGCCGCCTCCTTGGGCAGATCGGCAGGGGCCAGATTGATCACCACGCGGTTCTGCGGGCGCTGGAATCCCGAGTTGACCATCGCCCGCTCGACCCGGTGCGTGCTCTCCTTGACCGCCGCCTCGGGCAGGCCCACCAGCACCGTCTTCGGCAATCCGCTGGGCGAGACGTCCACCTCGACCTCGACGGGTAGGGCCTCGATCCCCAGTAGCGAAAAGGTCTTGAGTTTGGCAAGCATGGGGCCATTCTACGCTCTTTCCGCATCCGCCAAAAGAGGGTACAATCGCAATGTCCCGCCTAAAACGAAGGGTCGCCTATTACTACTGCGCAAGATCATGGCCATCTGCAGCGAATGAGGTCTTTCGAGTCAATCCCAGCCATCGTCGCCCTTCCCACTAATCCAGCCCCACCTCCTGTTTCTGGTCCTCAAAGCACCGTTCCACACGCCAGCGGGAGAAAGCCACCAACAACATGGTCTGTACCGGAGTGCCCGGCGAGGCGTTGCTGACGAATGGGCGCGGGCTTGAAAAGGGCCGTGATGTCGGGCTGCGGGAGGGCCGCGGTCGTTGAGTTGCATGGCGCTCTCGGCCTCCGTGTACTCGTCCAGCAAGCGGTCGATTTCCGCAACGATCTCAGGATCGGTCTGCCACGATTCACAGTCGTTCTTCGGCAAGGGCACGGTGAGCGATTGCGTTGCGCCTCCCTGGAAGTGAACGTGGATCGCGACCGCCTCCCCTGTTATTGACCCCTGTATTGAAAATGATCCTGGTGCAAGGCTTCTCTCCCTTATTTTCCGGCCTCCCGTTGGTCGGCCTCGCTCATTGGCTGCGCAGGGCTCAATAGCAGCGTCACGTCTTCCACCAGCAGCCTCACCATGCGTTTTCGATCGCGGTCGCTCGTGCGCGGGTCTCGCCATAATCGAGGGAAATCGGTGGCCAGAGAGAGAATCTCGGCCCGCGCTTTCTCGCCCAGCATGGCACGGTCCGCTTGGGATTGACGCTGACACTGCTCCTGGTCTTCCTGGAGCGTTCGGAGATTGTCGTTCCAGTCCGCTTCCAGCGAGTCGGCCACCAGTCGATTGCTCGGGTCCACCTGCATGTAACGACGTCGGGCAAGATCGGCTTCATAACGGGCCCGTTCGACTTGCTGGCGTCGGAGGCGTTCAACTTGGTCGAGGCGGCTTTGCAACTCCTGCTGAACGGTGAGAGCCACTTCCAGAGTCACCGGTGTCATCATCTCCAGCAGCAGTTCCCCTAGGTGTTGACGCGGAGGTCTCAAAGAACGTGCGCAGCGCTTGCTGGACCTGCACGTCGGGATCGAGAACCAAGCGGTCTTGCGGATCGTAAGCCAGTCCGACGGGGAGCGGCGCTTTCAGTTCGCCGCGGCGGGCCTTGTTCGATGCCAATCGGCACAGTTGCGGGCCAGCCGCGACACCTCCAACCCCAGCACGATGCCGGCGTGTCCTAGGCCGACTTCGCTCACCAGCCTCTGGAACCCCTCGCGATCGGCCGCCGACGCGCCGGACCGTCCGAGATCGTGGTCGATGACGATGATGCGTTCGATGGGCCAACCCAAGGCCACCGCTCGTTCGCGCAGGGCGTATTGCCGCTTCGTGCTCTCGGTGTTCTCCAGCACCTGCCGCAAGGTCGACTGGCGGACGTAGAGATAGGCATCTCGTTTCAGATGGTTGGGGGTAACTTTCTGAAAGACGTGTTCTGGGTTCATCATGCCAGGGCCTCCTGTCGGTTGTGAAAGAGCATGTTGACCAGTACTCGGGTGATATCCGCGTACAGCCCGGTGGGAAGTTGCAGCGGCGCGCAGGCGACAGGGCGCGGTAGAGGACAGGAAGCTTCTTCAGTCCATGCCTCCATCCAGGCGAGCATTCCTCGTCGGACGAACACTGTAACTTCCGGCCCACGCGGCAATGGTCAACTCTTCGCGACGCACGCGGCGGAGCATTTCGTACTTCACCAGCGAGAGATCGCGCGGGTCGAAGAAATCGCTGTCCTGGAACAGCCCATCGGACACGAGCTGCGGACGAGGGTTGAGCGTGCCGTGCTCGCGCAATAGCTGGCTCTTGGCATCCGGGCGATTGGCCATCGCGACCTCCTGGCGTCAGGGGAAGGTGTGTAAATCCGATTATGCCGTCACGACCCTTCCTGTCAACTTCTCGACAGCTTCCGTGGAGCGGACCCGTTGAATCAGGCGAGCCAGTTCCCGCAACTCGGCAAAACGAAACGGCGAGCGCCCTGCTGACACGACGACAAACGGATCGGCAGGAAGAACGCTCGTCCAGCGAGCAGGAAGTGCCGTCAGTCGCCCGGCGTCGTCGTGGAAGTAGACGCGCTCTTCGCCCCAGTTGAAGCGATAGGTCACCAGCGCGAACTCACGCCCGAACCAGGGATGGAACGGATGAGTCACCCGAAAACGTTGTTGCTCAACGTTCAAATCGGGTGCAATTGTCCTCTGCACGACGACCCCAGCGACCGCCACCGCTCCTTCTCCGTACACCTCCGCAAGGGCGTCTTCCGCTGCTTCCATTCCGAGTGCCACGCTCAGGGCAACACCCTCGACGTCTGGGCCGCCGTCCACCGCCTGACCATCGGTCAGGCCGCGGAAACCCTGGCTGCCACCTTCGCCCCCCACTTGACACACGCCGAAAAATCGGCGACAGAGAAGAGGAACCCGCAAACCCATCTCCTACACAACCCTTTCAACCCGCTAGGCCATAACGCCCGACCTTCCAGTTCACGGTGAACCACAACAGTCGGTGCAAGCGACCAAAGCAACCCTTACCATCCTGGACCTTTTGACATTCAGAGAGGGACGCAGCATGAAACGATTACTCACCACGATCGCAATGCTCGCCAGTCTGACAGGCACCCTGTCTGCGGGCGAACGGGATGTGGTCAAGCCGATGATCGGCGATAAGTTGACCGCGGTAAGGCTCACTCAGCAGGAAATGCGGGGCGGCGAAATCGACCGTCGCATCACCGATTTGATCTACAAGAACTACATGGTCTTGGACCTGGACCGCGACTGGCTGGACAAGTTCAGGAACCGCAGTGCGCGCGGTGATACGCGCAACGTGTATTACGGCATCGGCAAGGTCCTGGACGCAGGCAGCCTGTTTGCCCAATATACTGGGGACCCGAAAGTCGCCCAACGCACACAGTACATTATCGATCAGTTGCGGGCTTCCCGCGATCCGGACGGGTACCTCGGGTTCTGGAGCGTCGAGGCGAACAATTATCAAAATGTCGTCAACTGGATTCTCCACGAGCAGGAATACGTCAATCTGGCCTTGGTGCGCAACTACCGCGTGACCGGAAATCCGCAATCCCTGGCGGACGCGAGAGTCATGGCCGACTACATCATGAGGTCGTTTCCCGCGAATGCCAAAGGGGAGCATAGTATTCCCGCCGGAACATCGATTGCGGGAATCACGGAAGGATTCGTCGAGTTGTATCGCGTGACCGCCGAGAAGAAGTACCTGGAATTCGCCAGGAACCTGCAATACGAGCCGCACTGGTATTACCTGAAACCCTTCGATGCGTGGGAGAAGAATATCTCCAAAGCACACTACCACGTGTACGTCATGCTGTCGCACATGTTCCCCGACACGGAACTGTATCGTTTGGTGGGCGGCGACGATTACCTCAAGAAGAGCCTGTGGATGAAACAGGAATTGCTCG
>CAZFKF010000501.1:0-4787 GCA_964518805.1 uncultured Planctomycetaceae bacterium
TGGCTGAGGATCGCCACGCGGTAGCCTTCGCTCTCGATAAGCCGCCCCAGCAGGGACATGGCGAAACTTGGGTGGTCGACGTATGCGTCGCCGGAAACGAACTCCACGTCAACTGAATCCCAGCCCCGAGCCGCCACGTCTTCCGGCGTAGTGGGCAAAGGGATTCGCGCCACCGACGGAGAGGAATTCGCTGACGATCGCATGAGATACTCCACGCTCCCGAACGGCCAACTCGCACTTGACAACTCTCATCCGACGCCAAGCGACCCCGCAGCACACATCGTCCCACGGGCGTGCCTTCCCCGACCGTCCGCAACGCCATGGGTCATCAGCCACGGCGACGAGTGACTCCGTCGAGAGCCGGAGCAATTATAGGCGACGGAGCGATGCAGGAACGACCTTGAGAGCTACGCGGCCATCCGGACCTGTTCGTCGAGAAGCGCCACGGTCCTGCATGGTTGACCTTGGCAATCCGAGAACTCGACGCATCCTTTGTCGATGAGCCAGACCGCCTGCCAACCCTCACAGCGGTACACTTGTCCGGCGTAGAAGCCGTGACGCAGCAGGAGACTACGATTGAGTTGCTGGGGGGAAGCCGCCCCCAAGTCCGCGAAGACGCGCGTCACAAGTTCGTATACCGCTTCGGCTTGTGGCGTATCCATGATGCCTGCTCGTGGGAATTTGCGGCCACAGAATCCCTCATCGTTCCATCGGCAAGGGCGGACGCGCGACGTTGACAGATGCGTGCTCGCGATGCCGCCTCCTCCCATTTTGCCCATCTTGCTTTCTGCCCAACAAGGCGAACGCCAGAATATTGACATTCGTATACCATACTGTACAATACATCACGTACCCAGGGGGAGGTTGCCATGAACGAGACGCTGACGGACTACGAGGACGAGCACGATTGGGACGAATCGGCATGCAGCGAGCCGAGAGCGATTGGCGAGGTCCTTGAGGAGTTGTTTGCGCAGTATCAAACAAGGTTCCCCGAGGTGAACATCGCGGTCATCGAGGTGCCCGCAGCGGCCTAGCCCTGCCGCTTCGTCCTGGGGATGGAACGCGTGCTTTCCATCGTCTGCGGGCGGAGACTGGGCGGTGCGAGAGGCCATGCCCGCAACGAGGGCAAGTGGCAGTGGGTGGAGATTTGAAGAGGCTTTGGGTCAAGGAGGACGAGTCATGTTGGTCCTGTCGCGGCGGAAAGACGAGGGCATTGTCGTTGCCAATCAGATTACAGTGACCGTGGTGGAAATCCGCGGCAACCAGGTTCGATTGGCCATCGAAGCTCCCAAAGAGATTCGCGTCTTGCGCACCGAGTTGGTCGAGGCAACGCAGGAAACGTCGGCTGCCGCCTGAGGCAATTCGGCTGCGCCACGTCGGCCGTGCTTGGCTCCCTTTCACGAAACGGGAGCCAGGCACGTGAGGCGCGATGCGTCGGCGCGTGCGAACGCCTACTCCTTGGGCACGATCTTGATGTTCCGAAATGCCACGGGACCGTGGTTGCCCTGGAACATCAGGGGGCCTTCGGCATGCTCCTGACCGGTCAGACCGCCCCCGGTGGGCCGGGAGACTTCAACGTTCTCCTGAATCACCTTGCCGTTGAGAACGATCTTGAGGACCTTCATGTTGACAACCTTCTTGCCGCCTTCGAACTTCGGCGCGAGGTACTCGACGCTGAGCGTCTGCCACTGGCCGGGTTCTTTCGAGGCATTCACGTCCGGCACCTTGAACGCATAGATCGCGCCCATGTCGCCCATGCCGAGCTTCTTGTGCCCGTAGCTGTCGAGCACCTGAATCTCGTATTCCCCCATCAAATAGACGCCCGAATTCGAGCCCTTGGGAACCATCAATTCCAGGCTGATCGTGGCGCTGCCGAACTTCTGCTGCGTGTAGAGGTCCGCTCCATGTTCGCCGCGAGGGATGGCGTTGACCATCTCCAACGGCTTCTCTGCGTCGCCCGAAGCGGGAGCAACGACAAGCCGCGTGGGGTCGCCGGGATCGACCATGGCGATGCCCGCCTTCCACTTGCTCTGGCTCTCGGGACCTTGCGTCTTCCAGCCGTCAAGATTCTTGCCGTTGAACGGCTCGACGGCCCGATCCTGTGCGGTTGCGGCGGCGGCCATGGCACCGAGCACCGCGAGAATCGCGACCAATTCCCGCAGTCTGCGTGTACGGGTCATTGAAGCGTCCTTTGTCGTCTGGAGGAAATCGTGGAGAAGCCGTCGGTAAACGCGCCACATCGACGACGAGAATACCTCACCCAACTCCCATCGTCCAGCGTCTAGAGGCCAACAATACTGTAGCCGCAGTCGATGTGGATCACCTCGCCGGTCAATCCGCCCGAAAGATGACTGAGAAGATACAACCCCGTCGTGCCCAGTTCCTCGGGAAGGACGTTGCGATTCAGAGGCGACTTCTTCGCGGCGTGCTCGCGCATCTGGTCGAACTCGGCGATGCCGGCCGCGCTCAGCGTGCGCATGGGGCCGGCGCTGATGGCGTTGACGCGGATCTTCTTTTCCCGCCCAAGGTCCCAGGCCAGGTAGCGCACGCTGTGCTCTAAGGCGGCCTTGCACACGCCCATCACGTTGTAGCCGGGCATCACCTTCTCG
The DNA here is from genome assembly GCA_964518805.1 of uncultured Planctomycetaceae bacterium. Taxonomy (GTDB): domain Bacteria; phylum Planctomycetota; class Planctomycetia; order Pirellulales; family Thermoguttaceae; genus CALFBP01. The sequence continues at coordinate 2,610 of CAZFKF010000501.1, forward strand.
CCGCCAAAGTAGCTCAGCGTGACCACCGTGCCCCCTTCGGGCATCAGCGGGGCGGCCTCGCGGCACGCGGCCACCAGGCTGTAGGCGCTGATGTCCATGGCCAGGTGCCAACCGGCGCGCGTCGTATCGAGATACGGCCGACGAATCTCGTGCGGCGGGGCAAAGGCAATCGAGTGCACCAGGAAGTCGAGCCTGCCGTAGATGTCGCGAACCGCGTTGAAGACGCGCGATATGTCAGCGTCAGCCTGCACGTCGCACGCCATGACCAGCTTGGGCGCGTGCGGCTCCACCAGGCGCAACACGCGGCGCTCGCTGGAAGGCGTGGGCAGGTGGGTGAACCCCAACTCCGCGCCTTCGGCGTACAAAGCCTCGCTCATGGCCCACGCAATGCTGTGGTCGTTCGCCACGCCCATCACGAGGCCGATCTTATTGGAGAATAAGCCCACGGCTGCACCTTCTGACGGTAGGAAATATCAAATTGTAGACGTCACATCGCAAATATCAAATATCCGCCGACCACGGCTGCGTTCTGGACCTCTCGCCGAAGGCTCGGGAGCCACGAAGGCCGACCATTGCGACCGTCAATGTGATATCTGATATCCGATATTCCCAATTTGATACACTCAGTCCCGCGAAGGCACCGGCCCGGCCAACAGCTCATACTCGTCCAGGGCGGTCGTGTCGCCGGAGAACACTTGCTGGAGGTTCATCGCGATGACGGGCAGATGGTTCTCGATGAACCGCCGCGCTACGCGCTTCTTGCGATCGTTCTTGGCGCCTTGGCCGAGGAAGAGGTGGCCGACAATCACCGCGATCGCCGAATCGACCATGCGCCGGCCGGACAGGTCGAGGTACGTGGTCGACTTGCTCTTCACAAACTGGACCGCCTCGGCGATCCGCTGGCGCACGCCGACGAGCTTCTGCTTGAGTTCGGCCAGCAACGGGTCGGCGTATTCGACCTTCTCGAACTCCGCCACGAAATTCTCGAACGCGCCCGAGGTCACGCCTCGAATGGCCGCCACGACTTGGAGCTGACTCGTGCCTTCGTAGATCGTCGTGATCCGGGAATCGCGCAGATAACGCTCGGCCGCGTAGTCCTTCATGTAGCCCGAGCCGCCGAGGACCTGGATCGAGTCGTTCGCCACCCGGCATGCCATCTCGGAGCAGTAGTATTTGCTCATCGGGGTCAGCATCCCGTTGATCCGTTTGACCTGCCGCGAGGTCTGCTTGCGCTGTTTCTCCTCGTCCTTGTCGCGGGACAGCCCCCGTTCGAGGATGCGGAGGTTGTTATTCTCGATGTCGCAGACGCGGGCCGTCTCGTAGGCCAAGGCGCGGGCCGCTTCGAGGGCGATCTGCATCTCGGTGACCAGTTCGGCCACCGCCGGCAATCGCTCGATCGGGCCGCCGAATTGCTGCCGCGTGTGGGCGTAGATCCGCGCCAACCGGAACGCCGCTTCGGCCACGCCCAGCGATTGCGCGGCAATGCCCACGCGGGCCCCGTTCATCAGGGCCATGACGTAGGTGATCAGCCCGCGCTGGCGCTCGCCGACGAGCTTGCACGGCGCGTCGTCGTAGACGAGCTCGCAGGTGGGGGAGCCGTGGATGCCCAGTTTGTGTTCGAGGTGCCGCACCTTGATCCGCGACCCGCGTTCGGCGAGGAACAGCGACAGTCCGCGGCCGTCCTTGATCTCCGGCTCGCTACGAGCCAGGGTCAGCAGGATTTCGCCGCAGCCGTTGGTGATGAACCGCTTGACGCCGGTGAGCCGCCACTGCCCGTCGGTATCCTGCCAGGCCCGGAGGCTGACGGCCTGCAGATCGCTGCCGGCGTCCGGCTCGGTCAGCACCATCGCGCCGGTCACTTGGCCTTCGGAGAACCTGGGCAGGTACTCGTCCTTGATCTCCTCGGAGGCGAAGGCGTTGATGGTCTCGGCGATGCCCTGCAGGCCGAAGAGGTTCATGAGCGAGGCGTCGGCGCGGCTGATCATCTCGACCGCCATGGTGTAGACGAGGTTCGGGCAGTTCAGCCCGCCGTACTTGCGCGGCAGGGTGAAGCCCATCAGGTCGGCCTGGGTCAGCGCCTTGAGGTTCTCGCGGACGCCTTCGCCGAGGGTGACGGTGCCGTCCTCGTTGAGGGTGTTGCCCTCGACGTCCACCTCCTCCGACCGCGGCGCGATCTGA
>CAZFKF010000502.1:0-4787 GCA_964518805.1 uncultured Planctomycetaceae bacterium
AGCACACCACCCCGAAATTCCCCAATACCAACTTCAGACGGCTGATTTGTTACCCCAATACCAACTTCAGACGGCTGATTTGTTACCAATCTCATCAAAGTGCTCGGGTTTTCTCCAATCGAAACGATCCGTGCGAGCTAGCCACCGAAAGAACCGCATCAACTCGCCGATGTGGTGCTCGGCAGTTTTCTTCCTGATGGCTCTAGGCGGATTAGAGTTTTTCACCAGCGGCCGATTCCGCCACACATTGACCATGCCCTGTGCGGCGTCGAAGGAAGCCATGCCGGAGAGAGGGGCGTCCTCGTGCCGTTCCCTCAATCGCTTTGCGTTGGCGACGCGGGCGCAAGCACCGTCTGTCAGCCGATCGGTGCCCGGCTCCACAGCAGTCTCCTTGATGTGCGAGACGTACGCATCTAACGCCTCATGGAGCATACCGCCGCAGTTGCCAGGAGCTATGTTGCCGATCCGAGCGTGCTTGCGCTGCAACTCAGCCATCTGCCGCTCCAGTTCGGCAATTTGCCCCTGAGCGATGGCCTCCGCGCTTTCCGCTCCATCCTGATAGGCTTCAGGCTCATCGGGAGCGATCTGCATCATCGGGAATGCCGCCCGAAGTCGATGTAGGTAGCGCGCGTAGGATTCGGGCGAATTGCCTCTACGCTCAATGACGATCCGAGGCTTGCCCTTGGCAATCTCTCTTCCGATCGCCAGCGTCAACGAGTCCCAGAGCGGGCGATCATCGCCTTGGTAGGTCCCTTCGATATGCTGCCAGAATTCGGCAAGGCGATCCTCACGACGTTTGGCCTGAATCAGATCCGAGCCGAGGTAGAAGAGCGGCTGAACCAGCTTCCCCGACTCATCTCGCTTCCATCCGATGCGGCGAGTGTACCGCCCTCGGCTATCTGTCCCCCATCGGGTCTTCCGCCGTGTAGACACAGGTGTGTCCCTGTGCAAGAATGGTGATGTGGATGCGACAACGAGATTTTAGCGGGTATCACCCGCCAACGCAAGGATTATCGCATCCAACAATCGCCAATTTATCGCACCCATGTGGCAATTCTAGGATGTCGTTGGGACACTGATGAAATCGTAATCCAAGAAATGAAAAAGGCTTGCGGATAATCGCAAGCCTCTATTCTAGCGGAGGGCACGGGACTCGAACCCGCAACCCCATTACTGGGGCACCACATTTCCAGTGTGGCCGCTAGCCATTCGCTTACCCTCCATCGAACGTCACAAGTCGTTTCTCCTGCTTGACTTCTGCCGTAGGCCGATTAGGCTAGAAGTGTCGGGCGTAGTGCGGTGACGCCCGTTCTGACGCCACTACGCCCGGCTCCTACGCCCGAATTGACGCCTCGGTCGATCCACTTTCGATCTAGCCTTGTAATGGGGAGACGACCTGCAATGTCCACCACTGATTCTACCACAAATGGTCGGCCCGCCAAGCCGAACCCCGGTTTCCCTCTTTACGCTCACCGGTCAGGCTGCTGGGCGAAGAAGATTCGAGGCAAGACATACTTCTTCGGTCCCTGGCGCGATCCCGATGGCGCGCTAGGTCGCTATCTGGCCGAGCGGGACGATCTGGAAGCTGGGCTAAAGCCTCGGCGGGAAAAACCCAGAGCTACCGTCGCCCCTGCCGATAACGAACCGATCCCGGTTTCCTGCCCGGCTAAGCCCTATGCTGACTTCCCGCTCTACCCTCATAAGTCACGGCGATGGGCGAAGAAGATTCGGGGCAAGACGCATTTCTTCGGCCCTTGGCGAGACCCACATCAAGCCCTGACTCGTTACCTGGCAGAGAAAGACGACCTGGAAGCCGGCCGTCCAGTGCGGGCATCAGTGACGCCAGGTGATTCCCTTACCGTGAAGAAGATGGTCGCTGCCTACCTTGCGGCCAAGAAACTCAGTGTCGAATGCGGGGACATGACACGTCGAACACTGTGCGAGTACAAGAGCTATGGTACTCGAATGATTAAGGTGTTTGGGGCCAACACATCCGTAGAGCAGCTTGGTCCCAGAGACTTTCAACGACTACGTGCCGATCTGCAAAAGACCCACAAAAGCCTGTTCACCATTCAAGGAGACATCCCGAAGATCAAGGTCTACTTTAGCTGGGCCGAGAGGCAGGGCTACATTAGCAGAGCTCCACGGTACGGCGACGCTATGGCACGCCCATCCAGAGCGGCTTTAGAGCGCGAACGAAGCCAGCAGCCTAGCCATGTCTTCGCTGCCGGACAGCTTCAAGAGGCGCTGGCCTCGGCAGGCCCCAAGATGAAAGCAATGATTCTGCTTGGCATCAATTGCGGGTTCGGCAACACCGACTGTGCGACCCTCACCGAGGATAAGCTCGACTTGAAGGGCGGATGGTCAACTCTGCCACGAAGGAAGACCGGGATCAAGCGCCGATGTCCGCTTTGGCCGGAAACGATCGACGCATTGAGAGAGGCGTTACGGTTACGGAAGGTCGCCAGTGAACACGTCTTTCTCACGATTTTCAACGAGCCGTACTCACCGCGCGACCTTAGCCGCGAGCTTACGAAAGTCTTGGAGAAGGCCGAGGTTGGTCATCGAGACTTCTATGACCTGCGACGAACCTGCGTCAGTATCGGCATCCAAGTCGGCGACGACGACGCTTTGCGTACTATCATGGGGCACCGAAGAGTCGCGGCCGACATGTTAAGCGTCTACAATCGACTCGACGTGAGCGACGAAAGACTGCGAGCTGTTTCCAACTACATCCACGATTGGCTGTTTGGCAGCCGCAAGAACTCGCGGAAGCCCAGGAAGAAAAAGGTAGATGAGGCCGAAAGTCATGCCGTCGCCTCGCGTTAGATGTCGGGTAGCTCGTCCGGCAGGTCGGCAAATCGCCCACGCCGCGAGCCGACTGGCCGACCAGTGGGCGTTGGACGAGCAACACAGCGCCGGTTCGCAAAGGCGTCTAAGTCGTCACGGTTGACGCGATACTTGGGCCGGCCCTTCTCATGCTCGGCGACGTTATAGCCTCGGAGCCGGCCGGATCGAATCCAAGACAGCACCTTGTCCGGGCTAACCCGCAGCAGCTTGGCGACTTCCGGCACAGTCAGAGGTTGATTCTGTGGCTGCCCCACGGCGGCCCGGTGTTCGAGCATCACTGCGGCCAGCGCCAAAGACGCAGCGGCGGCCGTGTCGCCACCAGTGTGGTCCAGGTACTCGGCGTAGAGGGCGTTGACAGCGGCGTTCATTGCACCTTGCGGACCTGGCGGTCAGTGACGTACATCCCCTCGTGAATCAGGCCGTGTCCGCGATAGACGGGATCGACGGGCGACTTGTAGACTTCCAGTAGTCCGCTTTCATCCTGGCTCACGCCCTGGACGGCGACCTTCTCGGTCAAGTAGGCTTCCACGCCGCCGGCCAGCGATCCGTCCGGGCTGAAGCTCGCCAGCAAATCACCGGGCAGGGCGAAGGTCTGCGGCAGGATTCCTTTCTCGTCTCCGTCTTCGATCATCAGGACAATCAAATACACGGCCTCCGGCCGGAGGACGGTGCGGATCGTGACGTGGGGATTGTCGCGCGATGCTCCCGGCGCGTCGGGATCGACGAGGATTTCGATATCGTGCTCGTCGAGCATCGTTTGCCGGGCGGCCGGATCGTTGACGAAGCGGACGATCTGTTCCTGCGTGAAGAGTTGCTCGGCTGGGGTCATGGCTGTTTTTCGTGAATGATGATGCGGATGGTGTAGCCGGGATAGTGCCAGGCGTTCGGCGTCAGGTGCCATTCCAAGTCCAGGGCCTTGCAGAAGGCGTCCAGAAAATGGGCCGTCCGCGCGGTGAAGTTATAGGGTTCCGAGACGAAGGACACCCCGGCCTCGTTACAGCATTTATAGCGCTCGCCGCGCACGCTGCCCCAATGGTCCCAGATGGTCGTTGTGCCGATGTCGATGCCGACCGCATTGGCAATGGCGTAGCTGGCATAGTGCAAGGCGGTCTGCTTGCAGCGGTCAGTCTCAATCCCAAGCCGCTTGCAGTAGCGCGTCAAGCGCTTCGAGAGCCAGCCGGGGATGTGGCCGTCCCGGACCTCTTCGGGCTTGAGCAGCTTGCGGGCGGCCTCGATCTGTTGCCGCTGGGCGTCGGCGGCCTGCTGATTGGCGATTCGTCTCGCGCGGCGCTGCGCGATGCGTTCATCCAGCGTGGCGGTTGTCATGGTTCTCTCCGAAAGTTGACGACGTGTTCATCGGCGGCGGAACCAACCTCGGCGATAGTGCTGCCAGCAATCCGAGGGCTGGCAGTTGGCTTGCGGTTTTTCGGCCAGTTTGACGGGTGGCTTGGCGGTCGGCTTGGCGACCGAAGGGGGTGCAGGGGCCTTGGGTGGCGGGGCAACGATGACTTGCGGCAGGGGCGCGACCTCGTAGCTGACCTCCACCTCAGTCATGGCTGCCGCAGTTGGAGCCGGCGAGGCTACGGGAGCGGGCGGCAGGGGTGCCAGGGTCGGTTGCGGCCCGGCCCGCTCGACCGGGACCGGCGGGCCAGGGCGGGTGCTTGGCGTGGCATAGTTCAGCCATGCGCCTCCCGCAACGAGTAGGGCAACAAGAATAAGAGGAATGGTGCGCTTCGGCAGGTTCACGGTGCGGTCTCCTTGGTGTTGTCTGGCTCCGGCGGCCTCCGCAGCCATTGCCTCTGCAACTCTTCGATCTGCTTTCGGCGGGGATCGAACTCGGGGATGTTCGCCAAAAGCTCCTGGATGGCCGGATCGACCGGCGGCTGGCTCTGGCGGATTTCGTCTTCATTTGGCATCGGGATGCCTCTCGTGGATTT
>CAZFKF010000503.1:0-4785 GCA_964518805.1 uncultured Planctomycetaceae bacterium
ACGCCTGGAGGGGAGCCCCGACCTGGTCGGCGATTCGCCGGCGATCGAGCAGGTCCGCGCGCTGGTGGCCAAGGTAGCCCCGGCCCACTGCGCCGTGCTCATCCTCGGCGAGACGGGCACGGGGAAGGAGTTGGTGGCAAGGGCCCTCCACCGCGAGAGCCTGCGGGCCGAGATGCCGTTCGTGGCCATCAACTGCGGCGCCCTGCCCGAGACGCTCATCGAAAGCGAACTCTTCGGCCATCGCAAGGGGAGCTTTACCGGGGCCGATCAGCATCGGGTGGGCTTGTTCGAGGTGGCCAACGGCGGCACGCTGTTTCTGGACGAGATCGGCGAGCTGCCCAAGGCCATGCAGGCCAAGCTGCTCCGCTTCCTGGAAAGCGGCGAGATCCGCCGCGTGGGCGAGAACGAGCCGTTCACCTGCGACGTGCGCGTGCTGTGCGCCACGCATCGCAAGCTCGACCAGATGGTGGCCGAAGGCGATTTCCGCGAGGACCTTTGGTTCCGCATCAATACGTTCGAGATCCACGTGCCGCCGCTCCGCGAACGGATCGAGGACATTTCCGTTCTCGCCCGGCACCTGGCCCGCCGCTTCAATGCGGCGGTGCGGCCCGAGGACGAGGTCTTCACGCCGGAGGCCATGGAAGCCCTCTCCCAGCATTCGTGGCCGGGGAACGTGCGCGAGTTGGCCAACTGCGTCGAACACGCGATGATTCTCTGTCCGGGCCTGCCGATTGCGCTGGAGCATCTGCCCGGGCGGTTTCATGCCCCGCGCGTCCGCGCCGACGCGGGGCCACGATTGAGCGTTAGCGGTTGCACGTCGGCCAACGAAGTGCCCAGGTCGGGCCGGATCGCGTGCCCGGGTCCCGTAGAACCGATGCCTCGAGGCGGGCCGGGCACGACACTTCGTGATCTGGAGATGCAGGCGATCTACGACGCCTTGGATCGTTGTGGCGGCAACAAGCCCAAGGCTGCCGAAGAACTCGGCATCAGTGTAAAGACCCTCTACAACAAGCTCAACCAGGCCTCGACGGTCCACAAGACTGCCTGAGCAGCCTTGGCGCAACCTCTTCCTTTTCCTTCGCGCCGGCGACCAGCTTTCCGTCTGCGCGCCGAGGCCCCTCGCGACCCATTCGGACCCCCTCTGTTATGGCATAATCCTGTACCCCAAGGACATGCCTGTGTTCACTGCCAGCCGCAGCTTGCTGGGGGTGATGAGTGTTAGAAATCGGTTAGATAACGATTAACCCGGATGTGGCATTTCCGCGGTCGAGAGAAGCTGCCGATACATCCTGTCGCAACAGGATCGCCTAGCCGACGAACGCCCTTTCGCAACTCCGTGGAAGGCAAGAGGGTTGGGAAGGGAGTCTGCGTCTGGAGTGGGGTTGAACGAAGCTGCGAGGCGAGGGGGGGAAGGCGAGACGCTGAGGCGTGCCCCCGGATGGACTTGGTTTGTTAGTCCAGGGCTAGGGATTGACAGGTTTGCCCCTGCGCGGGCCAAAATACCTTGATACTCGCGAAACGGCTATCGCAGCAACGAGTCGGAGACGTACGATGGACATCCGAGAAGGAGATCACGTAATGGTGAACCTGGCTCCGTTTATCGGAGCGAGGGTTCCCAGCAAGGATTGGATCCCTTGCTGTGTGACGGCGGTCGACCGCGATCGGATCGAAGTGACCACCGATTTTCCATTTCGCGCCGTCACCCTGTGGGTGGCTGCCGCCTGGGTCGAAGCCCGGCAACCCGAGGGCTCCGAGGAGGCGGTCGCCGGGGCCGTGTGACCGGGGGCGCTTGCTGGCTCTCGGCCGGAGACCTAGTCCCTGGCCTCCAATGGGTTCGAGTTGTGGAAGTCGCACGTGACCACGCCAGACGGCTCCTGAACATTTCTTCGTGCCGCTTGTGCACCGAACAGTGAGCTTCTGGCGAGTCGAACCAGCGCTCTCGCACTGAAGGAGGTGCTTGCCTCTTTCTTCCAATGGTTCCCCAGATATAATCTGTGTCTATTGGAAGGAGAGCGGAGTGCGAATCCATTACCTTCAGCACGTTCCTTTTGAAGATGCGGCGAACATCGTTCCGTGGGCTGAGGCGAACGGGCATACGGTCGGAGTGACCCGCCTCTACCAGGACGACCCCCTGCCCCCGCTCGATGCCTTTGACTGGTTGGTCATCATGGGCGGGCCGATGAACATCTACGAGCACGACCGGTATCCTTGGCTCGTCCGGGAAAAGGAGTTCATCGCCGGCGCGATCCGCCGCAACAAGTTGGTCCTGGGCATTTGCCTTGGCGGACAACTGATCGCTGACGTCCTGGGAGGCCGCGTGACGCGCAATCGCGAAAAGGAGATTGGGTGGTTCCCCGTCTCGCTCACGACGAACGCCGGCCGTTCGCCGATCTTCCAGGCCCTGCCGCAGCAGTTCCTCCCCTTCCACTGGCACGGCGACACGTTCTCCATCCCGCCGCAGGCTGTCCACATGGCCCAAAGCGAGGCCTGCGCGAACCAGGCGTTTCAGTACGGCGAGCGGGTCGTGGGCCTGCAGTTCCACCTTGACTACTCCGCGGCCAGCATCCGGACGATGATCGATCACTGCGCGGACGAACTGGTCGAATCCCCCTACATTCAGACCTCACACGACGTGCTGGCCGATGCGGCCCGCGCCGACCAGATCGAAGCGCTCCTGGGTTGCTTGCTCGACGCGATGGCCCGCCAAGCAGAGCACGCCTAGTAGGCGTAGGGCGGACGGAGCGAAGCGACGCCCGCCGATCTCCGAAATAACGACCGCGAACATTCGGGTGGGCGTCGCTTCGCTCCGTCCGCCCTACGGCCCACTCCCATGCACCTTGCCTTCAGTTCCAACGCGTACCAGAGATTCTCCATCGAGGAAACGATCTGCCGTATTGCAGCCATCGGATATCGAGGCATGGAGTTGCTGGCCGACGTGCCGCACGCCTGGCCGGCCGGGCTGCTGGAGGATCGCAAGCGGGCCATTCGCGATTGCCTGGCGCGGCATAGCATGGCGATTGCAAACATAAACGCCTTCATGATGAACGCCGTGGCCGATCCGCGTCAGCCGTACTGGCATCCCTCGTGGATCGAGCCCGATCCGCATTACCGGGCCATCCGCCGCGAACACACGAAGCGGGCCCTGCTCCTGGCGGCCGAACTGGGGGCCCCGAGCATCCAGACCGAGCCGGGCGGACCGCTCGAAGAAGGCCGCTCGTGGGCCGAGGCCGCCGGCGTGTTCTACGACGAGCTCATGCCCTGCGTCGAAGTGGCCGAACAGTGCGGCGTCAACCTGCTCATCGAGCCCGAGCCGGGGCTGTTGATCGAACGGTTCGAGCAGTACCTGGAGTTCGCTGACCGGGTGGGCTCGGCCCGGGTGGGGCTGAACTTCGACATCGGACACGCCTACTGCGTGGGCGAGGACCCGCAGGCGTGGATCGCCCGCATGGCCCCCCATACGAAGCATTATCACGTCGAAGACATCGCTGCCACGCGCGAGCACCGCCACCTGATTCCGGGCCATGGGGCGATTGACTTCACCGCCGTCTTGCGCGAAATTGCCCATACCGGCTACCACGGCTGGGTCACCGTCGAGCTCTATCCCTACGTCGACAACCCGGACGACGCCGGGCGCGAGGCCAAGGAATACTTGCAGCGGGCGATGACCTAGTGTCGTGCTTCAAAATTGAGGGACGTTATTGCGGGTAGACTTGGCAGGGAGGGTGCCACTGCTGGCTTGTCCAGCAGTGTTGCGTTTCGCGGCGATTCGTCACTGCTGGACAAGCCAGCAGTGGCACCCTCAGCGGCATAGGTTAGCATCTGCGTGAGACACTACTATAGGGTCCAGCGTGGCGGGTTCCATGCCGACCCGCGGCTGCGCCGCGTGACGGCATGCCACCCATAACGGCATCCTGATCGATTGTATTTGAGCCAGGTCGTCCATCATGTCAACACCGTCCGATATGCCCGATAGACCGCCCGTTGAGATCGTTCGGGCCTATCTCGAACTCGTGCGGGCGCCGAACATCTTCACGGCCATGGCCGACGTCGTGATGGGCTTCCTGTTCGCCAATCCCTTCATCCGATCGGACCAGCACCTGATCTTGGCGGTCCTCGTGTGCGCGTCGAGCTGTTTGTACGCAGCCGGCATGGTGCTCAACGACGTGTTCGACGTGGACATCGATCGCCGCGAGCGACCCGGCCGGCCGATCCCATCCGGCATGATTCCCCTGGCAACGGCGGCACGGCTTGGGTGGGGGTTGTTGGGGGCGGGAGTGGTCTTGGCGGGTGCGGCGGCCGCTTTGGCGGGAAGTCTGACGACGGCCCTCGTGGCCGTGTTGTTGGCCGCCTGCATCGTGTTCTACGATCGGATTCTGAAGCGCACGCCGCTGGGTCCGCTCGGCATGGGCGCGTGCCGGATGCTCAACGTGCTGTTGGGCATGAGCACCTTGGGCGCGAGCGGTCGTTTGGCGCCATGGGGACCGTCGCATTGGCTGGCGGCCGGGGCCATCGGGATCTACATTGCCGGCGTCACCTGGCTGGCCCGCGGTGAAGCGACCCGCGGCAACCGCTGGCAATTGACTTTGTCCACCCTGGTGCTCTTGGGAGGGATCGCCGCCCTGTTTGCCCTGCCTCCGTGGGTCGAATCGCCGGCGCCGCTTCTGGTGGTCGCTCCGCAGCGTTGGTACATCTTGATCGCAGTCCTCGGGGGATTCACGGCGCTGCGGTGCTTTCAGACCGTTGCCGAACCCGAGCCGGACGTGATCCAGGCGGCCGTGAAACACT
>CAZFKF010000504.1:0-4756 GCA_964518805.1 uncultured Planctomycetaceae bacterium
GCCACCAGTCTCTCGATTGGTCCGCCGGGCCCCGCGTCGGCCTGTTTGCCCAAACCGTGCACGTAGAGCGTCGCGTCACCGCCGCTTTTTTCGGGCACGAAGGCGTGGGCCGGTAGCCAGATGCCCGGCTCAGGTCGGAGCACGAGTTTCTCGATGCGATAGCCCTTTCGGCTGATGGAACCGGTCTTGTCGCAGACCGGAGGCGGCAACGCGCCGAGACGCCGGATGCCGGTCACTCGCCGTACTTCGTCGAGCATCTTCTGCGGCCCGCGCGAAGTCCAAAGCTCCTTGCGCGCCGCGGCGAGTTGCTGCTCGAAATCGCGGTTGATGTCGTATACGCTCCTCGCGCCGCCCAGTTGCATGACCTGCCCTTCCGGCGTGCATCGGGCCTCCTTGTCGCTGAGAACCGGCCACACGGCCTCGGTCACCGCGTCGTCCTTCCCCTGCAGCCATCGCCGCATCCAGCGCGTGGCGGCGGTCCGCAGCGGACTGGAGAAGCCGTGCTCGGCGTCGGTCTCGACCAGATCGACCCGCTCGGCGAACCCCAAGCGCGCGTAGCATCGCTTGGCCTGGCGAAACGTATCCCAGGCGCCCGTGATGTCGAAGAAATCGCGAGTCGCGGTGCACATCAGCGTCGGGCGCGGGGCCCGCATGAGGACGTAGTCGGCGTGGTCCATGCCGAAGGCCAACTGGGCGTAAATGTTTTGTTCGGCGTCTTGCGGGCCGATGGTCTCAAGCAGCCTGCCGAAGGTGGTGAGATAGCAACTCGGGGCGGCGGCGGCGATCCGCTCGTCCAGGGCCATCAGGTAACTCGTCATCGTCCCGCCGCCGGAGTTGCCCGTGCAGCCGAGTCGTGTCGGATCGACCTCCTTGCGGCTCGCCAGGTAGTCGAGGCTCCGCATCCCGTCCACGACGCGAAAGGTAGCCGTGTTTCGGCCCAGCAGGATGCTGCCCACGCCGGTCAGGCAATGGGCCACGGTGCCCCGGACCAGCGGCTTGCCCTTGGCGTCGAGCAGTTGGAACCGCTCGCCCTGGTCGATCGGATCGTAGCACAAGACGGCAAATCCGTTCTTGGCCAGGAGGATGCAGGCTCGCTGGTAGGCCTCCATGGCCTTGCCGTTGTCGCTGTGCCCACACGGGACGAGCACTCCGGGGAAGGGCGGCTTGCCGTCGGGTAGATAGAACAAGGCGGTCACCGAGTGGCCCGGCTGACTCTGGTAGATCACCTTCTCGATTGCATAGCCGTCGCGCTGCAATCGGCCCACGCACCGAGGCCCTAGGGGCGTGGGCTGCGGCATGGGGCCGAGTTGGGAAAAGAAGAACTCTCGCATCCGCTTCTGGTAGGTATCCCACTGTTCGGGAGTCTTGAGCTTCTCGTGGTCCGCCGCGCGGCGATCGAGAGCCTCGCGCACCTGCCGCATCCAATAGGCGTGCATCATGGCTTGCGGGGCGACGCCTTCGATCTTAGCCGGCAAGACGCGAAGCTCGTCGGCCTTCATTTCGCTCGAGAGTCCGCACGCACAGAGAAACGCACACAGCGAGTGAATCATGCCGGCACCCTCCCGCTCAGACAGCTCTCGTCGATCACGTAGTTGCGTAGACGAACGGAATAGGTTTCTTCAAACCAGTCGGCGATGTGCGCCTCCGCCGCGCGGTCAAACTCGGGCGCGACGCAGAGCGTCTTGCCGTCGACGGGCCGGCGAAGCTCGCCGGCCTCGACCACGATTCGCCCACCCTGGATCACGTGACGCGGCAACTCGAACATGGTCTGCGGGTTGGCATGCGGCGTGTAGATCGTGATGTCGGCGTCGGCCCCAGGACCGAGATGACCTTTGTTCTTCAGCCCCAGAATCCGCGCAGGTCCGGCCCGGGTGATGATACAGATCTCCGCAAGCGAATACTCGCGGTCCAGCCCGGCCAGGGCCGTGCGCTCGCGGACCCGAGGAGGAAGCGTCTTCAGCACGTCCTCACGACTGGTGCGATCCATGAGCCACCGGATGATCTGCGGGTACGCGAGGAAGGAACCACCGTTGGGGTGGTCGGTGGTGAGCACCACGCGCCAGGGGTCGCGGACCATGAGAAACCACTCCAGCCCAACGGCCCATTGGATGGCGTGGATCAAGCTCTTGTTGCGATACTCGATGGGCACGATGCCACATCCGGCCTCCAACTCCACGTCGTTTGAGAACCACTTCGCTCCGAAGACTCTTTGCAGGAAGTAGCCCAAGGGACCGTCGCCGGTCATGCTCGTGGTCTTGCCGAAGAGGATCTGGCCGACGTCGACCGTGATGTTGCCGTGCTCGTTGACATACTCCGCGAGTTGGGCAACCTTGGAATTGAAGCTCGTCTCGTCGCCGTCTCCGCCCCCGTAGCTGTGGAATTGGACGTGCGAAAAGTGCCCGCGCAGCCCATCGAGCGCCTTCATGGTGGCCAGCGTCGTGGTCCAATTGCCTGGCAACCCGAGGTTGTTGCAGTGAATATGTAGTGCATGTGGAAGGTGCAATTCGTCGGCAGCGCCGGCTAGACCGCGCAGGATTTGCCGCGGCGTGACGGAGTAGGGGGCGACCGCGAAGTCCAGGTCCGTGGCGTTCCCCGTCTGGCGCTGCTTCCATGCTTCCACTCCCCCAGGGTTTACCGCCTTCAGGGCGTATGCCTTGGTCGCGTTGAGCGTCCAAGCGACGAAGTCGCGCAGGCGATCGGATTCGCGGTCCTTGATCGCCCGCATCACATAGTGGTTGTTGCCCATCAGGATGTAGAACCCCTTGTCGATGCAGGGGGTATCTGCAAATTCTGCATGGGCATGCCGGGCCACCAGAGGTGGCACGGCCGCGTCAAAGGCCGTCGTGTACCCCAGGCCAGCATACTTGTATCCCGTGGCAAAGGTGCTCGGGACGCTGCCCGTCGTCCCGCTGTGAGTGAGGGACGAGCGAGGCACTCTCGGGGAGCCGCGTTTCTCCTCCGGACGCATCTTGCGAGCGCTGTTGACTTTGGGGCCGGCGATGTGGCAGTGCATGTCGATCCCGCCCGGCATGACAACCAATCCGGAGGCGTCGAGCACACTCACCGTGCGGCCGGACAAGTCCGATGGCTGGCGGATGATCTTGTCGCCTTCGATCCAGAGGTCGAGCACCTGCCCCTCAACGCCGTTGGCCGGATCGTAGACGACGCCTCCCGCGATCTTAAGCAATGCATTAGACATGAGTTGAGGGATCTGACGCTTGGCAAAACCAGCCGCTGGGACACGACCCGTCGGCGCTTCTTGGGGTAGTGCCAACCTAGCCCGGCCCTTATCCTATACCCCGGCCACGCAGGCCGCACCATGTCGTGCCGAGATTGTCCCAAACCGAGGTTGTTGTTTGTTCTCTCCTTCGGAATTTCGAGCCCTGGTGAGCGGGCAAAGGCGGGGCCTTGGGGCCGCCCTCCTTCGGTGGGCGTTGCGTTTTGCAGAGACGCCCTATGTGTTGGCGGTCCGCTGGCGAAACCACCGTTATGATAGGGGGGCGGTGAAGGTTGAACGCGTCACGGTGCCCGTGGTCAACGTCGGAAACCTCACTTTGGGTGGGACGGGCAAAACGCCGATGGTCGAATGGCTTATCCGTTGGCTCTGCCAGCGCGGGCTGCGCACGGGGATTGTCAGTCGCGGTTACGGCGCCGTGGCCGGCGAAGTCAATGACGAGGCCCTGGAACTGCAACAGCGACTGCCCGACGTACCCCATGTGCAAGACCCCAATCGCGTTGAGGCAGCCCGGCAGGCGATTGCCCAGTTTGGCTGCCAAGTGATCGTCTTGGACGATGCCTTCCAACATCGACGCATTGCCCGAGACGTCGACATCGTGCTCCTCGACGCGCTCGAACCGTTCGGTTTCGATCATGTCTTCCCCAGAGGAACGCTGCGCGAGCCGGTTTCGGGGCTTCGTCGGGCCGACGTGGTCGTGCTCTCGCGGTCAGGGATGCTCGCGAAGGAGGACCGCGCGGCAATTCGCCGGCGGGTCGCCCGGCTTGCCCCGAATGCCCTGTGGGTCGAGGCCGACCACCGTCCGCTCGCGCTGTGCGGAGCTTCGGGGCAGCAGCGATCCATCGAAGTCTTTGCCGAGAAAGCGGTGGCTGCCTTCTGTGGCGTCGGGAATCCGGCGGGTTTCCGGCATACCCTGCGATTGTGTGGCTATCGGGTTATCGCCTTCCGCGAATTTGCCGATCATTATCGCTACGCGCGGGCCGACGTCGAATCGCTCATTTCCTGGGCCGAGGGTTTGGATGTGGAGGCGGTCCTTTGCACGCACAAGGACCTGGTCAAGTTGAGGCTCGACCAACTTGGCCGCCGACCGCTCTGGGCTGTCACCATCGGAATGGACTTGCTCGTCGGACAAGCGGGCCTGGAATCCAAGCTGGCTCGCCTGTTGCCTGGCGGGAAAGAGTCCGGCGGAACCGGGGCCATCGACCTCCGGCGGGGTTAATAATGGGCCGAATTGGTCTTGGTCGCATGCGGCGATCCCAGTATCTTGCGAGGCATTCCGTCCAGCCCTCGGGACACCGGAGAACGTAACTCATTCACTCCATTCATCTAACGCAGTTTGACAGATGAAGATCGGCATCTTCCTTCCCAATTGGCTCGGCGACGTGGTCATGGCGACCCCAGCGTTGCGGGCAATACGGCGCCATTTCGGTTCGGGTGCCCGGCTCATCGGCATCATGCGCCCCCACTTGGCCGATGTCCTGGTGGGCACCCCCTGGCTCAACGAGCAGTGGTACTTCAATC
>CAZFKF010000505.1:0-4756 GCA_964518805.1 uncultured Planctomycetaceae bacterium
AACGGTCCAAACTGCTCAAATACGCATCCCGAGTTTGGCGAATTGAATCCGGTTATGCAAGCCGCTTGCGGTGGACCTCAAGGGCCAGCCGGCCCGGTACGTGCGACTGGGACTCTTGGGCCGCAGCTATTTCCACCTCGACGAGGTCGAAGTCTTCGCCCCTGGCCGGACGCAGAACGTGGCCCTGGGCAAACCGGCCACGCAGAGCAGCACGAGCCTGTGGTCGGCCCGGGCGGTGCGTCCCGGCGTGCCCGCCGGACCGACGCGGCAGACGATCGTGCAAACCACCGAGCGCGGGCTGAGACTCGCCGAAAGCCAACGCCGCCTGGGCGCCAAGGTCGATGCCGAGTCGAAGACCCTGGAGCAAGTCGCCGCGCAGGCCAAGGGGCTGCCGCAAGACGCTCCCGATTCCGTCCGCCGCGAGCTCTACTTCCGGGCGCATCATGCGGTGCGGAAGATGTCCTTGGGCAATCCGCTTCTGGACTTCGACGCCATCGTGTTCTGCAAGGCGGCCCCCACGCGGTTCCCGCACATGTCGGACCAGTTCTACGGTTGGTGGTCGCGTCCGGGCGGAGGCATCTGCGTTCTTGAGGGATTCAAGACCGAACAGCCCAAGGTGCGGTGCCTGACCGCCGGTTGGTCGCCGGGATCGTTCATCCGGCCCGATCTCTCGTACGATGGCCGCCGCGTGATTTTCGCCTACGCCAAGCACTATGCCCACGTACCGGACGAGCGCGACAAGGCCACCAAGGGCAACCTGCCGGAGGACGCGTACTATCACGTGTTCGAGATGAACGTCGACGGCAGCGGCGTGCGGCAACTGACCCGCGGTCGCTATGACGACTTCGACGCCCGCTATCTGCCCAACGGCGAGATCGTGTTTCTTTCGACCCGCAAGGGCGTATTCCTGCAATCGAGCAAGACGAACACCGAGGCGACGGCCGCCGCCGACCTGCCCGACAGTTACGTGCGCTGCGGCGGCGACAATTGGCGGCCGGTGCCCGTGTTTACGCTTCACGCCATGGACGCCGAGGGGAAGAACCTGCGGCCGCTGTCGTCGTTCGAGAATTTCGAGTGGACCCCTTCGGTGGCCGCCGACGGCCGGATTCTCTATTGCCGGTGGGACTACATCGATCGGTTCAACGGCCACTTCTTCAGCCTATGGTCCACGAACCCCGACGGCACCAATCCGCAGTTGGTCTATAAGAACTACACCGTGCGCCCGCAAGTGGCGAGCGAGGCGGTGGCGATTCCCAATTCGCACAAGCTGGTGTTCACGGCCTCGGCCCACCATTCCATCCTGGGCGGATCGCTGGTGCTCTTCGATCGCACGCGTGGCACGGAGGAGGCGGCCCCCATTGTCCGCCTGACGCCCGAGGTGCCCTTCCCGGAGACCGAATCCTGGGCCGATCACTACTACGCCAATCCCTGGCCGCTTTCCGAGGAATACTACCTGGTGGGCTGGGCCGACCGCCGGCTGCCGCCCCATACGCGGATCGAGACCCAGGAGGCCAACCCGGTCAACGCCATGGGCCTGTACCTCTACGACGCGTTCGGCAACCAGGAGTTGCTCTATCGCGATGCGGAGATTTCGTCCGGCAATCCGATCCCCTTGCGAGCGCGCCCGAAGCCGCCGCAGTACGCCAACCAGGCGTCCGACGCCGGGCGCGAAGGCCGGTTCTTCCTGCAGGACGTGTACCAAGGGCTGGAGGGCATCCCGCGCGGCGCGGTCCAGCGCCTGCGCATCGTGGCCGTGCCGCCGAAGGTGCAGCCGCACATGAACACGCCCAACCTGGGCGTGTCGGCCGAGGACCCGGGCAAGTACCTGCTCGGCACCGTGCCCGTCGAGGCCGACGGCTCGGCGCATTTTCGCGTGCCGTCGGGCGTGTCGGTGTTCTTCCAGGCCCTGGATCGAAACGGATTGGCCGTGCAGACCATGCGATCGCTGACGTACGTCCAGCCCAAGCAGACCCTGGCGTGCATCGGCTGCCACGAGCATCGCGATCGGGCCCCGCCGATCGGCCGCTCGCCGTTGGCAGGGCTGCGCGAGCCGTCGAAGATCCTGGCTGGCCCGTCCGGATCGTGGCCGCTCCGCTTCGACGAGTTGGTTCAGCCGGTGCTCGATCGCCAGTGCGTCCGCTGCCACAAGCCGGGCGGCGAAGATGCGAAGGCCGCCAAGATCGACTTGACCCCGGCCAAAGCCTACCAGACGCTCCTCACGTTCGGCGGCGAAGACCTCAAGAAGAAAGCCTTTGAACGCGACCGCTCGCTGCCGGGCGAGTGCACCGCCGCCAACAGCAAGCTCTGGGCCCTGGTGGCCCACGACAAAGGGCACGAGGGCGTCGTGCTCGATGCGGACAGCCGGGAACGGCTGGCGACCTGGATGGACACCTACGCCCACCGGCAAGGCTCGTTCAGCGAAACGCAAGAAAGGCAACTGCGGCAGATCCGCGAAACCTGGAGCGATCTGTTTTCGCTGCGATAGCGATTCCGGTGGGTGGGCGCGGGAACTCGCCCCACCCTACAACGACAACACCGCGCTCGGCGCGGGTCTCCTGATCCCGCCGAGCGCATGGAGCATGGCAGCAACTCGCCGGCAACTCATGCGACAGATCATCGCCGTCGTCAAACCGTACCTTGTCGAGAGGGTGCTCGACGCGCTCAAGCGAGCCCCGCTGGAAGCCTGCGCCGTGACGGAAGTCAAAGGCTACGGTCGCCAGAAGAGCTACCTCGATCAGTACGAGGGGAGCGAATACTCGATGGCCTTCCTGCCCAAGGTCGAGATCAGCCTTTGGGTCGACGAGTTGCGCGTCGAGGAAGTCGTCCGGATCATCGTCGAGGTGGCGCGGACCGGACGCATGGGCGACGGCAAGATCTTCGTCCTGCCGGCCGCGATTGAGGGCGAATGGTCCGACGCGGGCGGTTGATCGTGCGCGGCATCGGGGTCACCCGGTAGGGCGGACGGAGCGCCAGCGACGCCCGCCGAAGACACTGGCGTATTCTGCGATCTGGGCGGCATGCCGTCGCTCGGCGCAGCCGAGGGTCGGCATGGAAATCGCCATGGCGGTTCGCGTCGTGAGAGCATGCCACCCAATCCGCCCTATTCTCCTGCCTGCTCGGAAGCCGAATCCCTGCGTTTCTTGGTAGACCGCTTGTTGACGGTGATATACCAGCCGAGGCGGCCGAGCAGCCGAAAGTAGATCATCACGGCCAACGCCATTAGGATAGCGGAAGGGATGGCCGACGCAGTGCCGACCAGGAGCCAAAGGCCGTAAGTCGTCGCTGCCGTGGCGGACACCAGAACCGCTGCCAGACCGTAGAAGCCCCACCATGCCCACCATCGCGAAAACAGGCTTCCCAAGACCGCCAGCGAGATCGGATTCAACGCCACGCCCGTCTCCAGGAACGAGAGCAAGATCACCGGAGAGAGCAGGAACACCGAGGCGGCCACCGCGGCGCCGTGCAACACGCCGCCCGTCAGGAGTTCCACCACCCAGCCGACGGCCGCGCCGAGGGCCAAGGCGTTCGCCAGATAGATCGATTCAAAAATCCACGCCGAGAAGTCCGGGTTCACCCACTCCTCGATCTCGTCGGCGCCGTTGGCCGTCTCGGTGAGGACTCGCGACTGGGAACTGAGGACCCAACTGCCGTAGATCATCCCGAACAGAGCGGTGGGCACCGAGAGGACCGCGCCGAACACCGCTCCGTAGCCGCCGCTCAGGAGCATGAAGGTCACCGCGGTGAACAATCCGGCGAAGGCGACGCCGCCCACAGCGAGTTTGCCGCAGTAGATCAGCGAGTTCGGGTGGAAGGGAAATGTAAGAACGCCGTTGACCAGCGGCCACGGGGGCATCTCGCGCTCCGGTTGGCGAGGCGGCAGCAAATCGCGGTCGGCAAGAGCGGGCCGGGTCTCCGACAGGGCAGCGAGATTGACCGCTTGCGGTGAAGGCGACGGGCCGCGATCGGCCGCCGGCGCCGGCGGCGCCCCGCCCATCACCGCATAGATGCCCACCGCCTCCTCGAAAGGATCCAAGCGGGCCTCTTCCGCCGACGGTTGGGGCACCGGGAACCCGGTGCCGCAGTCCGGACAGGTCATGGCCTGTCCCGCCCGATCGCGGGCCGCCTGGAGTCGCGTGCGGCACAGCGGACACGTGAAGACGAACTCATGCCGATCCTTGGGGGCCGTTGACGCCGGAGCATCGTTGGTCGCGGCCAACTCGTATCCTTCGACGGCCGCTAACAACGCCGCGGGTGACTCGTTTGCAGGAGCCGCCGGCACGATGTTGGCCGTGCCGCAATCGGGACAAACCAGCACCTGCCCGACCTGCTCCTCGGTGGCGTGCATCCGCGTATGGCACAGCAGGCAGACCACGGGAATATGCCGCCGGTAGACCTCGGTGACGTTGGGAGGCGGCTGGCCCTGGCCTTCCAGCACATTGTAGACGTCGGCAATTCCCGGCGTTGACGAGGGAGTGGGCCCGGCCGGCGGTGGCGAAGGCTTGGAAGCAGAAGGCACGATGGCCGCTGTACCGCAATCAGGGCACGTCACTTCCTGGCCCGCCTGCTCGACCGTCGCGTCCATAAGCGTGCCGCACAGCGAGCACAGGAAGCTCACCGTGCGCTGGTCGGACTGTTTCGCCGCGCTGGCCGCTGGGTCGGCCACGGCGTAGGCCTAGGGAGCCTTGTCCGGCCGGCTCTCCTCCGGCACGGTCAAATAGGTGTTGCAGCACGGGCACCGCATCTTGGCGCCGGCATA
>CAZFKF010000506.1:0-4751 GCA_964518805.1 uncultured Planctomycetaceae bacterium
CGCAACCCTGGTTTCGAGGAACCGGCGGATCGAAATGGCCTTCCTCAGGCGTGGCAACTGTCGGGCAATCGGCAGAGGGTCGCTCAGACCCTCTCCGTCGATCGCGGACGCGACGGCAAGCAGTGTGGCCGGCTCGCCTGCACCCGGTTCGCGGCCGGCACGCCCGACTCCCACGCCATGATCTGCCAGATGGGCGTGCCGGTGAAGCAGGGCGTCTCGTATCGTCTGACGCTCTGGGCCCGGGCCGAAGCCCTCGCCGGCGACACGGTGGACGTGGCCCTCTCCGACACCTCGCGCTGGGACAACTGCGGACTTCAGGATTCGTTCGCCCCCGGGACGGATTGGGCCCGATTCGAGTTCTTCTTCCGCGCCACGCGCACGTGTGGCGAGTCGACCCGGTTTCAGATCTGGTTCAATTCCACGGGCACGCTCTGGCTCGACGACGTCGAACTGGTGGAACTCGGGCGCGACGTGCTCCGGCCAGGGAAAGTCGTCTCCGCTGTCGCTTCCATCAATCTCCTCCCCAACGCCAGCTTCGAGTGCGGCACCGACGGCTGGGGCTCGACCGAGGGCGACCGCGTGGTCCACTGGGGCGGTCGGATGAATCGCCTGTTCGGCGAACTGGACACGACGCAGGCCCAGGACGGCAAAGCGAGTCTGAAGATTGCCCTGACGCCCGAAACGCAGCCCGTGTCCTACTTCGACTACTACGAACTGGCCCGCGCGCCGATCCGCGCGCCCCTGGCCGGCAATCTCGGCTTCATGGAAATCGAGCCGGGCAAGCCGTACACGTTCTCCGTCTTCATGAAGGCCGATCGGCCCGACACTCCCGCGCGGCTTCGCATCCAGCAATTCCAAGGCGGCTACACGGACAAGGCGGTCCGCGTCTCGACCCAGTGGCAGCGATTCAGCCTGACGATCAAGCCGTGGGCGAAGTGGTGTTACGTGCTGGCCGGGCCGGACCTCTGCCCCGGCAAGGAGAATCCGAATCCGCCCGACCGGGCCACAGTCTGGCTCGACGCCGCGCAATGGGAGCAGGCCGATCGGCCGAGCGCGTTCCGGACCCGGTCGCCCATCGAATTCGGCATCGCGACCGGCAAGCCCGGCAACGTCTTCGACTGGGGCGAACCCGTGCGGTTTGTGGCCACGGTCAATGGATCGGGCAACGAGGATCGGCCGGCCCAGGTGCGGTTCGCGCTGACGGATTTCTTCGACAAGGAAGTCCAGGGCCGTCCCGATGCGTGGGAGGTTCCGGCCGGCAAGGACCAGCAGTTGCCGGTCTCGCTCCCGCCCGATCCTCGCCGCCGCGGATTCCTCCGCCTGGTCGCCACGCTGACGGCCGGAAGTGAGACCGAAACGCTGGCCTTGCGATTGGCCGTCATCCCCACGTACCACGACAAAGACTCCCGCTTCGGCGTGAATCACGCGTATCCGTGGCCGCATTTGTTGGACCTGTCGAGAAAGGCGGGGCTGGTTTGGGTCCGCGATTGGTCGCTCAAGTGGCAGCAGGTCGAGCCCGAGCCCGGCAAGTTCCAGTTCACCGAAACCGACGACCAGGTCGACCGTCCTCGCAAGCACGGGCTGAAAGTGCTGGGCCTGTTGCCGTTCCCGTCGAGCAACTGGTCCTCCAGCGCGCCGGCAAGCGTCACGGCGAAGGGGCCCTATCCTCAGAATCGGGCCCGCGCGGCCTACGCTCCGCGCGACGAGGCCGAATTCGAGAAATACGTCGCCACCGCCGTGGCTCATTACAGAGACCGGGTCCACTGGTGGCAAGTGTTCAACGAACCGCTGTTCACCGACTATTCCCTCCCGCGCAAGCTGGGCTACGACGGCGCCACCTATGCCAGGCTCACCAAGGCATTCGCCCGGGCCGCACGCAAGACGGACCCGCAGTGCCGCGTGCTGGCAGGCATCGGGTACCTGAACGAGGGCCAGATCCTCGAAGACTTCGACACGTTCTTCGCCCACGGCGGACTGGAGGCGGCCGACGCCGTCGACATCCATCACTATCCCGGCATTCGTCGCCCGGAGTTCCTGGAAGGGCTCCTCACGAAGCTCAACGCCCTGATGGAAAAGCACGGAGGCCGCAAGCCGATCTGGCTGACCGAATACGGCTACTACGCCGACGATGAACCGGCTTCCGTGCCTTTGGAGCACCACGGCTTCGA
Organism: uncultured Planctomycetaceae bacterium; assembly: GCA_964518805.1. Lineage (GTDB taxonomy): Bacteria > Planctomycetota > Planctomycetia > Pirellulales > Thermoguttaceae > CALFBP01. Next base: position 2,169 of record CAZFKF010000506.1, read on the forward strand.
CCAATCCGTCGGCAGCGAGAGACGCCAGGCCGAATACGCCGTGCGCTGGGCGGCGATCGGCCTGGCCGGCGGCATCCAGAAGATCTTCTACCACGCCGGCACGTCCCAAGCCATGAACGCCGACAACCTGGAAGGCGTGTTCTACAAGTACGGCGGCCAGCCGCGGCGGATCTACGCCGCCCAGGCTGTGTTGGCCCATCTCCTCTCACCGGCGACCCGCTTCGTTCGTCCGCTGGCCCTTGACGACGGCGTCAAGGCATTCCTGTTCCGCGATGGCGAACGGCTGGTGGCCGTGGTCTGGGCCGCCGGCCGGGCCAAGCCCGGGGCTGTGCGACTTGCCGACCAGCGGCTACAGCTTCGGGACATCATGGGCCGTACCCAAGCCGCGCGCGAGTTTGCGCCGAGCGATTCCCCGGTGTACGTCGTGGCCCAAGGCGTTGCGGACGACACGTTCGCCAAAGGGATCGCCGCACGCGCAAATCATTAGGTTGTGCTTCAGCATAACCTCTCGAACCCGGCTGATTTGCTGGAGCATAACCCACGAGAATCGGCCTTTCCAGCCGGAGAAAGAGACCGAGGCCCGCGCAATGCATGCCGCGGGCCTCGGTCGCCGATCGAACCGTGGCGGGTCCGACAGATGCCTCTTCTCTGCCGGCCCCGCGAGCGTTCGTTGCCGTCTTAGAATTCGACCCCGACGGACACCTGCGGGGTGCCGATAATCACCGACCCACCCCAAGCCGGGCGATACCAGGGACCGTAGTACGCAGCCCGCGGAACCACGACCGGCGCGGGGACAACCACTGGCGCTGGGGTGACCACTGGCGCCGGAGTGATGACCGGCGCGGGAACCACCACCGGCGCGGCGAACACGGCTCGCGGACGATAGACCGGTGCTACCACCCAGGGCCGTGGACGGAAATAGGGGCCGGGATATCCCACGGTCGTGGACGATACGCTGGCCGCCAGCGAGGCCGGCGTTCCGACAGCCGCCGACGCAGTGCTCGCGACACATCCCATCGCCACTGCCGCCACAACAATCGCCAATAATGTTCGCTTCATGTCATGCTCCTTCTTGGGAACGAGGGGGGGAATCCGAAGAACCTGGGTCTGGTCGAGCCGTTCCCGTCGCTCGCACGTTCGACTCCCTTCATCAAACAAATCCCGTGCCGAAAGGCATCGGATATACCTTAACTCTTTGTTTCCAATCCACTTGCGCCATACTCACGGTCTCCTGCCGGACATAGTCCGCGAGGAATGTGTCGTCATACAGACTCGAGTAAGAGTCAATGTGACGACAACTCCAGCACTGGGAACCTCGCCTCCTTCACCCATCGTATTGGCAGAATCCGCGGATTCAATACCCGCGTTTTGCCACGCGAACCCACTGTATGTGGGGTTCTAGAAGGTCTTCGGGCCGTCCAGTGCCCGTTTGACCGCATCGAGGCGGCGGCCAATCTCGGTGTGAAGCTCGCCCGATGCCCGTCGGGCGGCCATCTGATAGTACGCCTTGGCTGCTCCCAGCTTGCCCGCCTCTTCGGCGCTCAGACCGCGCTCGAAGTACGCCCGAGCCTCGGTCTGTTGCAGGGCCTCCTCGGCGGCCCGCAAACGCCGAGCCTCCTTGACGCTGGGAGCCGGTTGTCCCGCTGTGCTCTGCCGTGCCCGGGCCAAGCGATGGGGGACATCAGCCGGCGGGTTTGCGTCATCGTCGTTCAGTGCCAAGTCCGCCCCAACGACGTGGTCGGCCGGCGGGGCTCCTCCGGCAGCCTGCCGCGATTGCGCCGGCAAGGGTTGAGGCGCGGGTACGATCTCGGGCGCAACGGGCGGATCGACAACGCCATACTCGCCCGAATCGACGACTCCGGTTCGGGCAGCCGATCGACGAAGGGCGTCGCGCACCGCGTCGGCCCCGACTCCTGAGGACGTTGGTGGCATTACGGGCCCCGACATCGGCATGGCGAAGAACACGGGGGGAAGGCCGGTGCATCCGCCAACCACGGGCACATACGAGAGGACGAACGGCGTTACCGTGACAGCGGCCACGTAGCCCGGCACACCGTTGGTTACGGTGACGATAGGCGTCTGGCTCACCAGGCTTTGCTGCGAGCCTTGCGAGAAGTTGGTGCTGAAGTAGCCGCTTGCCCCGTTTCTCCGGAAGCCGAAACCCAGATTCGCGCCCGCCCCAGGGTTGAATCGACCGAACGGCGGGGCGGCCATGGCCGGCGCCCCGAACTGGACGCCAACGCCCTTCGCTCGAAAGCCCCAACTCGTGCCGATGTTCTCGAAGAAGCTATCGCCGATCGAATGGTACGGCGTGGAAACCGTGGCCTGTTGGCCTGTGGCCGTTGCGGCGGCAAAGACCAGGGCAATCCCGATGGCCACCATCCCTACGCGAGCCGCGCAGCCCATACCCCGCCTCCTGCAGCCATTTGCTGCTCACTTCGGTATTCTACTGGCGTCGCGGCAAAGCGGTCAAGCTTCTTGCTGATGCCCGGGCAGCGTGTGGTCCTTGCCGCGGATCAGTCGGGCAGAATCTTGACGCGGATGTTCTTGAAGCACGCCTTGCTGATCTGGCCAGGCATCGGA
>CAZFKF010000507.1:0-4751 GCA_964518805.1 uncultured Planctomycetaceae bacterium
GGCGAGCGGTGGGCGCGCGCCGGGGGCGGGGGAGACCCCGCACGATTTCCAGTTCCAGCGGGAGCCCCTGCAAACCATCAGCGTCAAACACGCGAGTCTGGCGATGCGCGCCGGCAGCGAGGGACGCTCGTCGGTCGACTGGCTGCCGTTGTTGAATTTGCAGAGCGGCAACGACGGGGTGATCGTCGCGCTGGGCTGGACCGGCCAATGGTTTGCCCAGATCGACCGGGACGGTCCCCAGACTCGCCTCCGGGGCGGCATGGAGGGCCTTCGCCTGGCCCTTCAGCCCGGCGAGTCGATCCGCACGCCCAGTGCCCTCCTGCTGCACTGGCGCGGTCAGCCGCTGGACGGCCAGAACCAGTTTCGCCGGATGCTATTGCGGCACGTGACGCCGCAGATCGCGGGCCGCCCCGTGCAGATCCCCTCGTGCTACGGCGCCTGGGGCGGCTCGCCGACGCCGGTCCACGTGCGGCAGATCGAGTTGATCCAGGAGAAGAAGCTGTCCTACGACTGCTACTGGATCGATGCCGGTTGGTACGGCACGTCCGACAAGCCGTGTCCAAACGTATTCCAGGGCGAGTGGGGCAAGACCGGCAACTGGTGCGTCAATCGCAACTACCATCCCAACGGCCTCAAGCCGCTGAGTGCGAAGGCCCATGCGGCCGGCATGCAGTTCCTGCTCTGGGTCGAGCCCGAACGCGCCCTGCACGGCGCGCCCGTGACTCTCGAACACCCCGAGTGGTTCCTGCAGCAGCGCCCCGGACAGCCGCGCCGCGAAGGCGAGAACCTGATCCTGAACCTGGGCCATCCCGGCGCTCGGGGGTGGGCGGTGGACGTGATCTCGAAATTGATCTCGGAGAACGGGCTGGACTGGTACCGGCAGGACTTCAACATCGCCCCGCTGGAATACTGGCGGGCCGCCGACGCCGCGGACCGCCAGGGCCTGACGGAAATCCGCTATATCGAGGGCCTTTACGCCTTCTGGGACGAATTGCTGCGGCGCCATCCCGGCTTGCACATCGACAACTGCGCCAGCGGCGGCCGGCGTCTCGACCTGGAGACGCTCAGTCGCAGCACGCCCCTGTGGCGCGACGACTACAACTGCTTCCCGCACCTGGACCCCGAAACGATGCAGGTACACGGCTTCGGCCTGACGCACTGGCTGCCGTTGCACGCCACCAGCCCCTTCAACAATGCCCCGGGCGACACGTATCGCTTCCGCAGCGTGATCGCGCCCGGCGTGGTCTTCGGAATGGACGAGGGGGGCAACATGGCCTACGACGAGCGGACCTATCCCTGGGACTGGCACCGCAAGATGCTCGCCGATGTGCGACGTGCCCGGCCGTTCTGGTACGGCGATTTCTACCCGCTGACCACGTGCAGCGCGGCCCCCGACGCCTGGATCGCCATGCAGTTGCACCGTGCGGACCAGAACGCGGGGGTGATCCTCGCCTTGCGCCGCGCGGCCAGCCCCATCGCCAAGGCCGATTTCCGCCTGAGCGGCCTCCAGCCCGCGGCGCAGTACACGTTCGAGGATGCCGACACGGGCAAGACGTGGACCGTGCCGGGCCGCACGCTCGCCGAGTCGGGCCTGCCGTTTGCGATCGATCGACCGCGGACCAGCCGGCTGGTGTTCTACTCCGCAGCCAAAACGCCGTGAGCGGCGAATGACGCGCCGCACTCCCAAGGCGTCGTTATTGCCCGGGCACGGTGAGTGGCTGGCCGTTGTGTTTGGGGCCGAGAGAAAGAATGAAGGGCACGGCCTGCTCGGCCCATTGGTCGGGATCGAGGTAGTTGCCGGCCGATTCGCCGAAGCAACTTCGCAGCATGTCGGTATCGATCACTCCGGGGTTGAGCGGCACGGCCGCCATGCCGTCGGGCAATTCCTCGGCCAAGGCCGCGGTGAGGCCCTCGATGGCCCATTTCGACGCGCAGTAAGGGGCGACTTCGGCCGAACCGGAGCGGCCCCAGTACGAACTGAAGTTCACGACGATCCCTCGACGCCGGGCCACCATGGCGGGGAGGAAGTGTCGGATCACGTGGACCACGCCCTTGACGTTCACGTCGATGACGCGAGCGAACGCGTCCGCCGGAACGTCCCACAGCCGGGCGTTGGGGTTGATCGTGGCGGCGTTGTTGACGAGGATGTCCGGCGCAGGGCCTTCAGCCAGCACTGCGCCCGCCCAGGCGCGAACGTCACCCTCGCAACTCACGTCAACCGCGTCGAAGCGATGCGGCGGCCCGAAACGTCTGCCGAGTTCGGCGACCGCTTCGGCCGATCGGGCACAGCCCATGACCACGTGTCCCGCGGCGATGAATCCCTCGCACATGGCCCGTCCCAGGCCGCGGCTGAAACCGGTGAGCACGATGCGTTTGATATTAGTCGCCATTGAATCGGGTTTGGCTATGGATCCTCTCCAGCCGCCTTCAGTACGGTAGTCCTTATAGAGTCGGACACAAAGAAGCCAGCCTTGAGTCGCAAGTCGTCCATTATCCGGCCCACGGAATGGACGTGTCCGGCCTTCTTGGCTAACAGAAGCACGCCGAGAAGCCCGATCACGGTCAACCCTCGAGATTCGGCAACCGAACGGCCACGCTTCTCGTCCATAAGGACGCACTGAGCCTGGCATTCTTCAGCCAGGACGATTGCTTCGGCTTCTCCCAGATCAAGATCTTGGCTGATTGCATCAACGGCCCTTCGGTTCTGAACCGCTCGAACCTTCAGGCAATCGGGAAGGACGTCGTGATATCGAAGCAACTCGGCGTTCACAGACGGCGGAATGAGCACTTCGCCGAACAAACTGGACAGCAACGTTTCTAGCCCGACCTGAAGGAGCGAAGTGATCGGGGATGTGTCGCTGACCACCAACATCACTGACCCCATCGCCGGACCGTTGCAATGTCGGCAAGCAAGTCCGCCTCGTCGTAGTGAACCGGAATCTTGCGCTTACCCAGTTCGTGCAGGAATTGGCTTTGCGAGAGGCCCGCAATCACCGCCCCCTGCCCCAACGTTGCGCGCTCGTCCAGGAACATCCCCAGCGCCAGGTACAGACGCGTTTCGCTTGGCGTAAACTGCCGCTCGATTTCCTCGGGCAACGAGACGTTCATCGGATAATCTCGTCTTCTCAACGTGCCTGCGCGGTCTTCCGGTTGATCACTTCATCGTAGAGGCGGATGAGCTTGGCCAGGTTGCAGTGGGCGTAGGGTTCGTCGCAGGCGGGGGTGTGCTTGCCGGCGTCGGCGAACCACATGTCGAGCGTCTCCGGGGCGAAGACCGCGTCGTGGAGGTTCGAGTTCATGGCCACCGGACGCTTGATGATGTCGATCATTGCCTGGACGTCGATCCGGCCGTAGGATTCCTGGAGCCGCTGGCTGAGCTTCTTGGCCCGATCGCCCGCGGACATGAGCACCGTGTCCTCGGGCACGAGGGGGAGCATTGCGTGCTGCTGACCGGGGCGGAGGATGGTGATTTGCCGGGCGTCGGCGTGCACGCCCGCCATGTTCCGCGACTTGTCGCTCAGCACGTAGTAATACTCGCAGGTGCGCGGGGCCTTGCGGAGGATATCGAGCCCTTCTTCCACGGTTGCGGCCCGTTCCATCACGTCGCGTAATAGCAGGCTCATGGGCACGCCGTCCCAATCGCCTTCGCCGCGGCCGCCCATTTCGCCGATGGCCAGGCCCTTCTCGTTCATCGCCGTGACCGTGCCGATGAACCCGGCGTAGCCCAGGCTCATCCACGCGTTGTGCCCCTCGGGCATGAACACCTGGACGCACGCGGCGCCCTGGAGGTTGATGTCGCGCATGTAGTCCAACACGCGGGCGTGGAGCACGGAGCCGTCCTTGGTGGCCTTGCCGCGCACGGCGAAGCCGCTGCAATGAAACCGCTCGGGGAAGAGGTTGCCGTAGCGCCCGTCGCGCTGCGACACGCCCGCGGCCTTCGACAGCGCGTCGCATTCGACCAGAAACCGTTCGGGAATGTGCGGCAGCGTGCGGCGCTGGATCTCCTCCATGCGGTCCAGAAACCACGTGCCCGAGTGAAGCGTCTCGGCGCCGCCAACCAGGTACAACACGCGGTCGATGAGCATGCGGGCCTGCTGCTTGAGGAGCGTGCCGTGGGCCGCGCCCATTTGCTCGGGCGTGCCGGACACGAGGAGAATTCTCTTCCCCTGGGTCCGCAGGAGGAGTCCGTGCCCGGCCGCATCGCGGCCCACGATCTCGATCGGCGGCGGAGCCGCCATGGCCGACGTCGCAGCGATGGCGATCACCGCAAGAACGGCCAGAGCGCTGCGCGGCGAAGAGGCGAGCCTCTGCCGCGCGGGTCGGGGCTGTCCAGCCGCTTTCCCTGCGTCACGAACACCCGACACCCCGAACTCCGAACCCTGAACTCTCATCATTACAGACTCTCCATGGCGAAGGAAAACATCGCCGAAAAGACGCGTTGAAGTTCGCTGGCCTCAACCTCTTGTTCCACGAGGCCCGAGGGCGGGTCGAACACGCCGTCGGGGGCAACGGTGCTAATCTGCCACTGGCGGAACTGGACCGTTCCCTGGACGCCAGGGACGTCGAACGTTAATCGCTGCGGGGTCTTCCCGTCTTCTCGCAGAGTCAGCGCCAACGCCCCGCGGTTGCGGCCCTTGAGCGTCACGCGAATGATCCGATTGCCGTCCGGCCCGCGATCGTCGGCCACGGAGACAAGCGAATCGAGGATCTCCGGGGCCAGCATGGCGCCGGCCAAAGCGCCAGACGCGACC
>CAZFKF010000508.1:0-4742 GCA_964518805.1 uncultured Planctomycetaceae bacterium
TCACGCTGTTGCTGGTCGGCCAGACCGGCATCCTGCCCACGCTCGACCGCATCACGCACCTCGAAGAGCGTCTGGGGGTGAAATGCCTCCTCCGCCCATTCTCCCCGGCAGAGACCGCCGAATACGTCTCCCACCGGCTCCACACAGCCGGGGCCGACCCCGCGATCTTCGACTGCGAGGCCCTCGCCGAGGTCCACCGGCTGACCCACGGCATTCCACGGCGGATCAACCGCCTTTGCGACCTGGCGTTGTTGATCGGATACGCCGAGAAGCGCAAGTCGCTCTCCGCCGACCAACTCGGCTCGATTCACGACGAATTGGTGGCCGTGGTTCCTGAATAAGGGCCGCCGAATCAACGGATGTCGCAAGACACGTGGCAGGCACACTCCGTGTGCCGTAACCGGATCGAGCGAAAACGGCACGCAGCGAACGGCTCACAGAGTGGGGCCTGCTACTCTTTAATCCGACAGTTGTCTCCTCGCCGGGCCTGAGGGCCGGCGGTTCTCCGCCAACCCCGCGCGCCCGTTGCTCGTTTTCGTGTCCTCAGACAGCGTGAAGGGGGTGGGGGCGGGTGGGTGAAAGGGCGACGCGTCAATGGATGCCGGCCTTGTTCCGACGGGAACATCAAGCGTTGATGTGGATGCGACTCTTCTCTGGCCCAGGCGTTTTGCGACTTGCCGCACTCCGACCTGGCCGCCGTCGACGGCATTGTTCGCGTCTGTGAGCTACTGCTCCTGCTTCCCGATGGGAAAGAAATATCCCCATTAGAGGCATTCGGCCGATAGCTGCCCGCGATAATATGATTTGTCCAATCGCCGGACCGCTTCCGGCGCGCACGCCCAGCAGCCAGGCCGGCATGCCACTTTGGCCGTTTCCGGAGGGACGAATCATGAACGACGATCGCATCGAGCGTGACAGCATGGGCGAGGTCCGCCTGCCCGCCCAGGCGTACTACGGGGCGCAAACGCAACGGGCCGTGGAGAATTTTCCCATCTCGGGCCAGACGCTGCCCAAGGAGTTGATCCACGCCCTGGGATTGGTGAAATGCGCCGCGGCCGAGGCGAATCGAGACCTGGGCCGCCTGACCGGATCGGGCAAACGCCCCCTGAAGGCCATCGAGGTCGAGGCCCTCCTGCTGGCATGCGGCGAGGTCGCCGAAGGGAAGCTCGACGATCAGTTTCCCATCGACGTCTATCAGACCGGCTCCGGCACGTCGAGCAACATGAACGCCAATGAGGTGATCGCCAACCGGGCGATCGAACTGGCGGGCGGCGACCGATTCCAGGTCGAGAAGCCGATCCATCCGAACGACCATGTGAACATGGGCCAGTCGACCAACGACATGTTCCCCACGGCCATCCACGTGGCCGTAGCCCTGGCCGTCGATCGCGACTTGATTGCGGCGCTGGAACGGGCCCGCGCCGTGCTTGCCGAGAAGGCGTCGCAGTGGGCCGACGTGCTGAAGATCGGCCGCACGCACCTGGCCGATGCCACGCCGCTGACGCTGGGCCAGGAAATCGGCGGACTGGCCCGCCAGATGGAACTGTCGATCGGCCGTGCGCGGCGCGCCATCGAAGCCTTGTGCGAACTTCCCGCGGGCGGCACGGCCGTGGGAAGCGGCATCAACACCCATCCCGAGTTCGGCCGCCGCGTAGCCGAGAACCTCGCGCAGCGGACCGGAATCCCGTTCGTCGAAGCGGCCAACCACTTCGAGGCCAATGCCCAGCGCGACGGCCTGGTCGAATGCCACGGCCAGTTGCGCACCATCGCCGCAACGCTGTTCAACGTGGCCAATAACCTCCGCTGGCTGGGCTCGGGCCCGCGGTGCGCATTCTTCGAGATCCAACTCCCCGACCTCCAGCCTGGCAGCTCGATCATGCCCGGCAAAGTCAATCCCGTGCTCTGCGAAAGCCTGATGCAAGTCGCCGCGCGGGTGATGGGCAACGATCAGACCATCGCCCTGTGCGGAGCGGCCGGGGGGCAGTTTCAACTGAACATCATGATGCCCGTCATGGGCCACGCGGCACTGGAGAGCGTGCGGCTCATGGCCGCCGCCACCGCCGTGCTGGCCCAACGGTGCCTTGAAGGCATGCAGGCAAACGACGAATCGTGCCAGGCCGGCGTCGAGAAAAGCCTCTCGATGGTCACAGGTTTGAACCCGTACATCGGATACCAGCACGCCGCCGCGCTGGCCAAAGAGGCCTTCGCCACAGGCAAGACCATTCGCCAGTTGTGCCGCGAGAAGCACGTGCTTTCCGACGATCAACTCGATCAGGCTTTGGATCCGTGGCGAATGACGAAGCCTGGCTAACGTACTCTACGAATACAGCCCGATCGGGTGGATGCGGTCGTTGGTGCCCCGGTCGTCCGAAGTAGCTGCGCCGAAAGATCGCCCGGTCATCGAGGCCTCTGCAACCCTCAGGCGACCACTCCTATGGTGATCTTGCGTCAACTATTGGGAGAGGCTTTAGAACTGGGGCGAACATGGTTGTGGCACGGTCGGACATCCCCACTACGGTTCATTAATATATATCCTGAGGAAGGAGATCTCCGGGTGGCCGGCGTGTGGGGATGAAGCCCGAGATGTAGAACGATGTCGTTACGCTCGTAACCTATGTTAGGAACCAGCATCGATCAGGTTGACATTGCCTAATCGGCGGGCTTGGACGATGTTAATTGCTGGCAGAGTATCGCAGGGTCATGTATGGTAGCAATAGGCTTCCCAAGGCTCTGTCTGGCGATTGAGGTCCGCATTCGAGGCTGGCGCTGGGCGTTTACCCCGGCCGGGTAGTATCCAGGAAGACGTTGGCCAGGATGATCAACATTCCGATGGCGGATAGTTTTTTGGATGGTCCCGGCGTCGAAGAACTGATGGCCAAGGCGCGAGAGGGGGGCGGCGAGCCCCTGGGCCAGTTGCTGCAACTGTACCGGAATTACTTGACGATCCTCGCCACCACGCAACTCGATCGGAGACTCCGTCGGCGGATGAATCCGTCGGACCTCGTGCAAGAGACGATGCTGGCCGCGCACTGCGATTTCGTGAAGTTTCGCGGCAACAGCGAGCGGGAGCTTCTGGCGTGGCTGCGGCAGATCCTGATCCACTGCCTGCACCACGCCATCGAAACGCACTTGAAGGCGAAGATGCGCGACGTTCGCCGCGAGATTTCGGTGGAGCGGGTCAGCGAGGCCATGGATCGCTCGGTGGTCAACTTCGTGCAGGTATTGGCCGACCGCGGACCGTCGCCCAGCGCTCCGCTGCGGCAGCGCGAACGCGTGGTGGCCTTGGCCGATCAGCTTGCCAAACTGCGGCCGCCCTACCGCGATGTGATCGTGTTGCGGAACCTGCAAGGGCTGTCCTTCGAGGAGGTCGCCGACCGGATGGACCGCAAGCCGGGCGCGGTTCGTATGCTCTGGCTGCGGGCCATCGACAAGTTCAAAGAAGTCTACGAGCCCATCCTTTAGCGATATGCAATCGTTCGATGCCACCGACCTGAGCGCCGAGCCCTCGGCCATCCAGCGTCTGACGCCGGAGCAGAAAGAGCGGCTGACGGATATCCTGGACGGATATCTGTCGTCGTTGGCCACCGGCGTGCCGGCATCGCGCGAGACGCTGCTGGCGTCGCATCCCGATCTGGCCGAGCCGCTCAAGGCGTATCTCAAGGGGCTCGACGAGCTGCACGACATGGCGGCCGGCTTCGGCGGTTCGTCGCACCGCCCGGAAGCCGAGCCCGAGCCCGCCGGCACCGACGACAAGCGGCTGGGCGATTTCCGGCTCCTGCGCGAGATTGGCCGCGGGGGCATGGGGGTGGTGTACGAGGCGCACCAGATCTCGCTCGGCCGGCGCGTGGCCTTGAAGGTGCTCCCTTTCGCCGCCGTGCTCGATGCGCGGCAGATCGCCCGCTTCAAGCATGAGGCCCAGGCCGCCGCCCAGTTGAACCATCCGAACATCGTTCCCGTCTTTGCGGTGGGCGTCGAGCGGGGCGTGCATTTCTACGCCATGCAGTTCATCGACGGCCAGCCGCTGGACCGGGCGATCGCAGAATTGCGCAAGGTGAGTCAAGCGCCGGACGGAACCGTGGAAGAGGCTTCCGGCGAAATGCCGGCCGCCCCACATGAGATTCAAGCCGAGGCCTGCCCCTCGACGCGCGGCTCGGTGCTGACGGCGAACTCGACCAGTCCGGCCGAGCGTTACCGCACGGTGGCGCGCTTGGGCATCCAGGCGGCCGAGGCGCTCCACGCGGCGCACGAGAACGGGGTCGTACATCGCGACGTCAAACCGTCGAACCTGCTGGTCGACGGCGACGGCAAGCTCTGGGTGACCGACTTCGGCCTGGCCCGCTGCCAGACCGACGCCACGGTAACCCGCACCGGCGACGTCGTCGGCACGGCCCGCTACATGAGTCCCGAGCAGGCGATGGGGCGCTCGGCCCTGGTGGACCAGCGCACCGACGTTTATTCGCTCGGGACCACGATGTACGAGATGCTTGCCCTGCGACCGGCGTTTGCCGGCGACGACGGGGCGGCGCTGCTCCGCCGGATCGATCAGGAGGATCCGCCGCACTTGCGGCAGTTGCAGCCGAAGGTGCCGGCGGACCTGGAGACGGTCATCGAAAAGGCGATGTCCAAGCGCCGCGAGGATCGCTATACAACGGCGCTGGAATTCGCCGAGGACTTGCGGCGCGTGCTGGAGGGGAAGCCCACCGTTGCGCGGCCGCCGACGCTTCCCGACCGGATCGGCAAGT
>CAZFKF010000509.1:0-4742 GCA_964518805.1 uncultured Planctomycetaceae bacterium
AAAGGACGGTTCATGAGTCAGGGAGTTCCCTCGTCTCCGTCTTCCCAGTCCGACTGGCGTCGCCTGTATCCCTTCGAGTCGCACTGGCTGACGATCCGAGGGATGCGATACCACTACCTCGACGAAGGGGAGGGGCCTCCGCTACTGCTCGTGCACGGGAATCCGACCTGGTCCTTCTACTGGCGCGAAATGGTGCTGGCCCTACGGCATAAGTATCGCGTGATTGTGCCCGATCACATCGGCTGCGGGTTGTCGGACAAGCCAAGCGCGAGAGAGTACCCGTACCGGCTTGCTCAGCGCGTCGAGGATATTGTCCATCTTGTCGAGCAACTTGGCCTGGAGCAGCTCGGGCTGATTGCCCACGACTGGGGCGGAGCGATCGGCATGGGCGCTGCCGCGGCCGTCCCTTTCCGGTTCTCGCGCTACGTGCTGATGAATACGGCCGCGTTCCTCTTGAGGCCATGCCCCTGGCGCATCCGGCTCTGCCGCATTCCCGGGGTGGGCCGGTTGTCGATTCAAGGGCTCAATGTCTTCGCCCGGGCGGCCTTGAGCGTGACCGTCCAGCGTCACGAACGCATGACACCCGCGGTTCGAGCCGGCTACCTTGCCCCGTACGATTCGTGGCGCAACCGCGAAGCGATCTACCGCTTCGTCATGGACATCCCGTTGCGTCCCAGCCACCCGAGCCATGCGACGCTCAACGCCATCGAGGCCAGCCTGTCGCAATTCCGCACCTCGCCGATCTGTCTGATCTGGGGCATGCACGATTGGGTCTTCACGCCCGCGTTCCTCGATCGGTTCCTCCAATCCTGGCCCGACGCCGAAGTCCACCGGCTAGCCGACGCCGGCCACTATGTCATGGAGGACGCCCACGAACAAGTGATTCCGCTGGTGCAGTCGTTCTTGGAAAGGCATGGATGATGGGGCGGCCCCATGGCGAATCCAGGTTCTCGATCGGTCAGTGCGCCACGTTGGCCTGCCTGTTGGAGGTCTCGGCCTCCAAGCCCGGTAACGTGCATCGAGGCGCCGATTTCGAGGATGTCACGTTTGGCGACTTCGCCGTTAGTGCCGTGGCCATCGCCCCAGCCTTGGAACGAGCGGTCGATCGACCGCTTGGGGCGACGATCCTGGAGGCCGTTGAGGCGACGCGCCAGGTCGTGTCGACAAACACGAACCTTGGGACCGTGCTGCTGCTGGCCCCGCTAGCCAAGGTGCCGCGGCACGCGGCTCTGGACGCTGGCGTGAACGAGGTCTTGGCGTCCTGTGGGCCGGACGACGCTCGCGACGTGTATGCCGCGATCCGATTGGCGGTCCCTGGAGGGCTGGGAACCGTGGACCGGTACGACGTGGCCGGACCGCCGCCTTCGGACCTGTTGGCCGCCATGCGTGCCGGCGCGGCCCGCGATCTTGTCGCTCGACAGTATGCCGAAGGATTCCGGCAGGTGTTGGGCCTGGCCGTGCCGTGGCTTCGGGAGGAGGTCGCCAGCGGCCTGCCGTTGGCCGACGCGATCATTCACGTCCAGATGCGTTTGATGGCCGAGTATCGCGACAGCCTAATTGCTCGCAAGTGCGGGTCGAACGTGGCGCACGAGGCGTCGGGTCGGGCAGCCCAAGTGCTGGAATCCGGTCCGGCGGGTAGCGACGACTATTGCCGCGCCCTGGCCGATTTCGACTTCTGGCTCCGCAGCGACGGCCATCGACGCAACCCGGGCACGACCGCCGACCTGATCGCCGCAGCCCTCTTCGCCGGCCTGCGCGACGGCTGGCTCCGCCCAGGCAGCCCGATTCGGAAAGTACGTCCCTTTTCAACTTGAGAAGGAATGAGGAATGAACAAGTCCATCGTGTCTCTCGGTCTGGCGATCGTGCTTTGGTGGCCGCAGGGGCTGGCGCGAGCGGCGGACCATGCCGCCTCCACGGTCACGCCCGACGAGGCGATCCATCGCTTGCAGGAAGGCAACGCCCGCTACGCCCACGGCACTCCAACGCATCCGCGGGAAGGGGCCGAGCGGCGGTCGGAGACGGCTGCGGGCGGGCAGCATCCGTTCGTTACCGTCCTGGCGTGCTCCGATTCGCGCGTGCCTTTGGAGATCCTCTTCGACCAGGGAGTCGGCGACATCTTCGTCATCCGCGTAGCCGGCAACGTATGCGGGCCGAGCGAACTGGGCTCGATCGAGTACGGCGTCGACCATACCGCGACGCCGCTTCTGGTCGTCCTGGGGCACACCCAGTGCGGTGCGGTGACCGCCGCGGCAACCGAGGCCGACGTCCAAGGAAACATCAAACCGTTGGTCGAGCGGATTGCGCCGGCCGTAGCCCGGGCCCAGGCCGCCCACCCGGACCTCCACGGCCAAGACCTCGTGCCCGCCGCCGTCGAATCGAACGTGTGGTTGGCTGTCGAAGACCTGTTCAAGAAGAGCCCCGCCACGCGGCGCCGCGCGCAATCGGGCAAGGTCAAGGTGATCGGCGCAATCTACGACATCAAATCCGGCCAGGTCCGATGGCTCGGCGAACACCCGAAACAAGCCCAGCTTCTCGGTGCACGCGAGTAGAGACGACTTCGTCCGGCGTGCAGCCACGCGTGGGAACGACGGGACAGGCGCTCGGCCTGTCCCGACTGGCCAATCGTCGTCGTCGATGCTGACGCGAGCGATCCTATTGAGCCCTGCGCAGCCAATGAGCGAGGCCGACCAACGGGAGGCTGGGAAACAAGGGAGAAAAGCCTTGCACCAGGATCATTTTCAATACAGGGGTCAATAACGTGCCTCGGACTGCACACGTCGCGTTGCTACTCGGCGCGCATTAACCGATTCAGGATGGCGAGCGACTCTCTTTCTGTGATCGTGCCCGCCTGTGTGGTGAGATAGGAGTGCTCTCCGAACCAGGTTTCGTAGCTGCCTCCCTCGAAGGCCTTCGCCGTGGGCACGTAGCCGTGAGCGCCGTTGGTCAGCTCAGCGACCATCGTATGCCTGAAAGGCGATTGCTGCTTGATGCGCATGCCGATCCCACAAAACAGCTCGGTGGGATTGGTCACGATCGCGAAATCGTCGCCGATGCGAATGCCTGTGAAGGAGAATTGGTAGGCCGGCTTCTCCTCCTGTTTCATGTCGCGGAACGACTTCCTGTAATGATCGAGCTGCGTGGGCCAGTTGCGGGCGATCTCGGCCTCCTTGAGTTCCGGATGTTCCCGGCCCGGCATCTGCATCTCCCGGGTTTCTATGGAAAGGGACGGCTTGGCGATGGGTTCGAGCCGTCCAAGGCATCGCATGATTCCCCCACCGAGCTCTTCGCCGAGAAGATCCTCCTTTAGGCTGTAAACGGGATTCACATCGCCGCAGGCCCCGGCGAGGAACAGCACGGGCACGTCGTTGCCCAGGTGCTTCTGGACGTATTTCTCAACATCGCCGGGGTAGTCTGCAGAGACGGAAAGATCGCGGGTATTGGCGGCGTGACAGGCGAAGTTGTGCACCACCGCCTTGTATCGTCCGGCGTTGTCCACAACGGCCAGCACGTCGAACTCCTGATCGGCCGGACCTTCCGCCGGGTACTTGTCCGCTTCCTCGGGAGCCAACTGCCACCGGTTCCAGGCTCTTCCCTCTTTGATGACCCTTCGACATTCGCTCACGCCCTCGGCCTTACCCTTCGAGGTTCCGAGCCTGCATGGCGCGAGATCGCGAGAAGCAGTTTTCACCGCATCCGCGATGGTGTTCACCAGTTGGTCCTTGTAGTACGGCCACAGCGGACCGCGGTGCGTGTGCGAAGCGCAGATGATGACGTTGCTGGAGGGAATACCGGTGGTCTTCTCGATCTGCCGGCGCGCTCTCGACGCTTGCTCCACGGGATACTTCAGCGTATCCAGCGTGACGATCGCAACCTTCCGTGCTCCTGCCGACAGAACCAATGCCCGCGCGTATAATCGCGTGCTGACCGACGACGATTTCAACGGAGTTGGCGATCCTGCCAGCACGACCGGCTCGCTGGGAGTGATGTCCACGATGCCGACGCCCGCATCGACGTAGCCGCTGGACGAAGCTGTATCACGACCCGCGGAAAGCGCGGGACGGATCAACAAAACCAGCCCCACGGCGAGGACCAGTGGAGTCCTCAACGAACTTCCGGCAAGGAGGCCACGGAGGCATCTGTAGACTGGAACGGCGGCTGCTTGGGTTTTCATGTCCAGCGCTAAGCGATCTCAATATCCGAACGACTTCAAGGTCTCCTCGAAATTCGCCGGCAGTCCGGCGGGCGGCTTCCCCGCGTCGGCGGCTGCGTAGCGGAGCATATTCCTCAGCAGCCGCTCGGCCGCGGGATGGCGGCCGAGGTGCTCGCGGATTCGCAGCGTGTTGAGCACGAACCGGCCTGCTCCCAACTCGTAAACCGAGACCATGAGGCCCGAGGCGTAGTCCTGCGACGCCTTGATCGCACCGGCCACGGCTTCCTTCGGCGGGTCTTGGCCGGCAAGCACGAGGTCGGGGATGATCTCGCGGTAATAGTCGTAGTCCATCAGCCCGCCGGCAGGCAGCGCCTCGAAAATTGGGTGTCGCTTGGCCCACTCGTCCTTCAGGTAGAGCCAGCCGACGATGGGCGACAGCGCGCCCTTCTTGGCCAGCGGCAGCCAGGCCGCCGGCTGGTCACCCTTGGCGAACACCTCGGGGGCCAGGAAGATGGCGGTCGAACCGCGGGCAATGCGCCGGGCCAGTTCGGCGAAGGCGGCCTGCCCGCCGGGCGCAGGCGGTTTGGCGGC
>CAZFKF010000510.1:0-4733 GCA_964518805.1 uncultured Planctomycetaceae bacterium
ACAGCAGCTTGCCCTCGTCGATCGTCAGCGTCAGCGGCTTCTCGCAGTACACGTCCTTGCCCGCCCGGCACGCGGCGATCGCCATGGCCGTGTGCCAATGGTCGGGCACGGCGATCATCACCGCGTCGATGTCCTTGCGGTCCAGCAAGCGGCGATAGTCCTCGCAGATCTCCGCCTTTCCGCCCAGGCGTTGCCGGGCCATTTCGGCCACCTTGCGGTCCACGTCGCACATCACCACCACGTCGGCCAGCGGCAGGGCGTTCTCGGCGAGCACCGAGCCCTGGTGCCTCAGGCCGATCGCTCCAATCCGCAACCGGTCGCTCCGCGAGAAGTCGATCTTGCTCAGGTCGGTCTGAAGCGGCGTCTCGACGTACACCACGTCGGCCGCAGCGCGCGAGGGCCGCAGCAAACACGAACCGCCCAGCCCGGCAGCCACCACGCCGGCAGAAGTCTTCAAGAAACCGCGACGCGTGCGTTCCGAGGAAAACATGGTTGTTGCACCTTTCTTGAACTGGAAGCGAGTTGCGCGATTCGCGTAGTCCGTTCGTCGTGCGGGCTTCAGCACGTTCATTCCATCGATGTGGAGATGCCGGGCTCGACGGGCTGAGGCCCGCACTACGAACGGTTCGGCCTCTTGGGATCGCTCAATCTCATCCGGTGGCCCCCCGGCTCGCCCCTCCCACGGGCCGGCGCGGGTATTCTACTGCGCCCAAATCCCGGACACCACCATGCCTCCGAGTTCGCGCATTCCAAACGCGGACCGCGCCCAAGCCCGACCGGCGCGCGTTGGGTATCAACCTGCGATTTCTCCGGGGCGTTCCCCCATCGTCCGATCCTGCCACGTCCTCGTTGCCGAACGAGAACGCATCCACTTGACCATCCAGCCGACCCGCAGTCCAATGAACCATACGGTCGATCCGCGATCACGAAGATGCTCAGCCGACGACGCCAAGGCGACGAATCGCCGTCGCGCGTTCCGCCAAGCTCTCGTCGAATCCGGCAACGGTCTTCTCGGTGACCGTCTCCTCGGTTCCGGACTGGAGAAAGGTGAGAGATGAGAGCAATCTGGGACAGAACGATCCTCTCGGCAGTCGTGGCGATCGCCGCGACTGCCCTGGCCGCGGGCGGAGAGCCTTATCGGGACGCGTCCAAGCCGGTCGACGAGCGCGTTGCCGATCTCTTGGGACGCATGACGTTGGAGGAGAAGATCGACCAGCTTTCTCAGAAGTCGGCCGACGGAATCAAGATCAACGACGATTCCGCAGACGCCGCCTCGCTGGATCAGGTGTTCCAGGGGCGCAGCGTGGGGGCGCTGTGCGTGAAATTCGGCGACGACCTTTTCGTCGGTGCGCGGCGGCTGGAGGCGGGGCAGCGTTATTTGCGCACCAAGACCCGACTCGGCATTCCCGCTCTGACCGTCAACGAGGGCCTTCACGGCGTGCTTGCCCGCGGGGCGACGATTTACCCCCAGTTCCTTGCCTTGGGATGCTCGTGGAATCCGGCATTGGCGGAGACGATGGGCAGCCAGATCGCCCGCGAGGCAAGTTCCGCCGGGATCAATCAGTTGCTTACTCCAATGGTCGAAGTGATCCGCGATCCGCGGTGGGGCCGTGTGGAGGAATGCCTTGGCGAGAGTCCCTTCCTGGTCAGCCGCCTTGCCACGGCCTACACGCTTGGCATCCAAGGCGATCTCCGCACCGCTCCCCTCGCTCGCGACAAATGCCTGGCCATGCTGAAGACGTTTGCCGGCTACAGTGCGCCGGTCAACGGGATCAACATCGCGCCGTGCATTCTGGCAGAGCGGGAACTGCGCAGCAACTACTTCCCGCCGGTTGAGGACGCAATCCGCAACACCGGCGTCCTGGCGGTCATGCCGTCGTACAACGAGATCGACGGCATCCCGTCGCACGCCAATCGCCGTCTCTTGGAGGATATTCTGCGGGGCGAGTGGGGGTTCAAGGGATACACCTATTCCGATTGGGGCGGGGTGGAATTCAACGCCTCGTTGCATCGAGTGGCCGCAGGACCGGCGGACGCCGCCGCGCTGGCGCTGACTTCCGGCGTGGATCTCGAAGCTCCGGCGCCCACCTGTTATCAGCATCTGGCCGCTCAGGTGCGCGCCGGTAAGATCCGACCGTCCGAGATTGACAAGGCCGCTGCCCGCGTACTCCGCGTGAAATTCCTCGCCGGGCTGTTTGACGGGCGCCCCGACGCCCATCACGACACCTTGGCGCGCGTAGCCCGATGCGCGGAGCACGTGACGCTATCCCGTCGGGTGGCACAAGAGTCGATCGTGCTGCTCAAGAACGAGGGTCAGGTGTTGCCTCTGGACCCAACTCGGCTCCGGTCGCTGGCCGTGATCGGTCCCAACGCCGATCAAGTCCAATTCGGCGACTACTGTTGGACCAAAAACAACCGCGACGGGGTGACCGTGCTGCGCGGCCTGCGCGAGGCGCTCGGCCCCCGTGTGACGATCCGGTATGCCAAGGGCTGCGATCTCACCGGCCTCGCGACGGACGGTCTTCCGGCGGCGGTCGAAGCGGCAAAGCAAAGCGACGCGACCGTTGTCGTGCTGGGTGATACCAGCATGATCCTCAGCGGCGTGGGCTGGGACGATCCGGCGTTACCCGCCTCGGGCACGGTCGGCGAAGGCTACGATGTGACCGATCCCGTGCCGCCGGGCGTTCAAGCAGAGTTGGTGCGAGCCGTCCTCGGCGCCGGAAAGCCGGTGGCCGTTGTATTCCTCAGCGGACCACCGTATAGCGCGGCGTGGATGAAGCAGCAGGTGCCCGCTTTGGTGCAAGCCTTCTACCCGGGCGAGCAACAGGGACACGCCCTGGCCGACGTCCTTTTGGGGCGCGTGAATCCGTCGGGCCGCCTGGCGATGACCATTCCTCAAAGCGCCGGACACATTCCAACGGTGCACGATTACAAGCCCAGCGGACGCGGCTTCTACCGCCAACCCGGCTCCCCGGACAAGCTGGGGCGCGACTACGTCTTCTCCTCGCCGGAGCCGCTCTGGCCGTTCGGTTTCGGGTTGAGCTACACGACCTTCGCCTACTCCGACCTGCGGATCGATCCGCCCGTGCTGACCCCCGATCAGTCGGTGCGAGTGTCCTTCGTCCTCCGCAATGCCGGCTCGCGTCCCGGCGCCGATGTGCCGCAGGTCTACCTTCGCGATGAGGTGGCGTCGGTCACAACGCCGGTATGCAAACTCGTGGGCTTTGAGAAACTCACGCTCCAGCCGGGAGAATCGCGGCGCGTTTCGATCCTGATTCCTCCGGCGGAGATGTCGCTTTGGAATTCCCAAATGAAACGTGTGGTAGAACCGGGGCGATTCTCAGTCATGGTCGCCGCATCGGCCGATGACGTCCGTTTGCAGGGCACTTTTGAGGTCAAACTGCGATGAGTGCGTCGGACAGCATGCCCCTGAGCATCTGCGAAGGGCGAGGTTGAATTCAGCCGCCCTTCACCACGCCCGTCGCTACGCTTTGGGCGTGCCACCCGTCCGAAACGGGGCTTACCCCCCCCAACCACCCTCCCCCTCAAGAATATCACCAATATCATTGACGATGGGGATCGCTAGTGTTACGCTTCCTGTTGGATGTTCATCCGCAGATTCTCTCCATCCGTTTCCAGCGATAGGCGCGAGGCGCACCCCGCCAATATGGCGGCGGCGACAGTCGAATGAAAGGGCTGAACGTTCGGCCTTGACTTGCGTGAGTTTCGCTTTCGTGAGAGGGGGAGGAAGATGAGGAGTTCTTTTAAGGGGGGGCTGCGCAGTTCTTCTGGTCGGCCTTCTAGCCGACCCGGCCATCGCCTTGGTGACCGGCTTCACAGTGTCACCGTCTGATCCCGTGATGGGTGAGACCGTCTACTATACAGCCGTTAACGACGGCCAAGGCCCGCCGGTTGCCACCTACACGTGGGAATATAAGTACACTTCGGGGTCGTGCCAAGGCAACTGGGTCAACGTGGGTTCCAACTCGTGCCTGATCGCGTTCATCGAGTCGCGGCCCGGCACGTGGGACGTCCGCCTCACGGTGACCTACAACCCGCCGCCGTATCCGCCGCACGCTCCGTCCCCGTACATCAATCCCGTGACCGTCGCGCCGGCAACGAAATTCACGATTGTCGGCGGCCTCGACACGCCAACGTCGCGATTCAATCCAATAACGGTCAAATTCCGGGTCGAAGCCGCGTCGCGACCGTGCGGGCCGGGCGTGTCCATGACCCTGGCTCAGGAGAAGATCGAGAATAGGCATCTCCTCTCGCCCCCATTTTATCCGGAATACCCGCCCGATGACACGAACTGGACACCCGATACTCCGGACCCAGCCTTCCGATTTCCGTCGGGGTCGAACGAGATCTGGGACGTGAAGAATAACGGAAGCACGGTGAATATGGTTTGGTCGCAAATACAGACGGGCGCGACCTACTTCTCGATGAGGCAGATGTTGCGGATCAAGTACACGGATCCGTGTAGCGTTGTTCAGACTATTGATCTTGGGAGCGTCGATTTGAAGCGCGTTAAGGTAGACGACAGCAACTGGAAGGTAAGTCGCGGGCCGTAGGTAATCCACATCCATACGATCGAAACGTACCGTACTATTCATTGAAAGTAAGGAGTAGGTGCCATGAAAGGTTCGTACTTTGGAGTATCGCTTGTGGTTGTTGTGCTTGCACTGACGTGCGTGGCGGGCATGGTGTTCTCGCAGATTGGGGCGCCCCCG
>CAZFKF010000511.1:0-4732 GCA_964518805.1 uncultured Planctomycetaceae bacterium
CGCCGGGAATACGTCGGTCGCCGCTCGCCAATCGCGCCAACCATCGCGCCACAACAGCGCGTCCGGCGAAATACGCCCCTCGGCCAGCCAGGTCAGCATGACATCGCGACCCGCCGGGCCATACTGCCCTCCCATAGGGGGCCGAACGTACCAAATGGCGTCGGGATCGTCGCGAAAGGAAACGGTTGTGCCAACACTTGGCGGAGCCGGCTCCGATTGCCCTGGCATCGCGCCGGACGCTGCACCGGAATCCGTCCCTTGAGAATTTCGCGGCAAGGGGGGAGGGCCGCTGGGCAATGGTTCGCCTGGCGAGGAGGTCGGGCTTGGCAAGGGCGGAGGGGAGTCCAGCGACGCCGCGTCATGCGCGGGATGATGCTGCGACGCATCCAGTGGTTGGATCAACAGTTCGGTCTCATCATCGGCTTCCGCGTCCACCGCGCTGACGACCGTCGGAGCCGCGCGGCTGCCTGCCAATGCAGCCGCGGCCAATTCATCCTCCAAATACTTCTTCTTGGATGTTCCGCGTGTGCTCGTAAGTGGTATATCGACGCCCGCGCCACAGTGGGGACATATGCCCCTTCGGCCTGCCTGAAAGGACTTGACGTGGACTTTGCAGCCGTTTGGGCAGTAGAAGCGAATTCCCATAGTCGCACTCGCCCTCGACATGCCCCCAGAGTCCGCGGACGGCAGGGCCGGCAGCAGCCGTTCTCCTGTCCTGGAGAACCCAGCATATCGCCATTATAAATTGCGGCTACAAACGGCGAAACTGACTTGGCGTAAACTGGCGAATTCTGCTATCTTCGCCCCTCTTACCATCCCACCTTAGGAGTCCGTTCTCATGGGGCGAAAACCGACCTTAAACCCGGCTGTCTTCCTGGCGATCACGGGCGCAGCCCTGCTCGTCACGGGATGTGGCTCGCAGGCCAAACCCGCGGCCGAACTCGGCCGGACCGGCGCAGTCGCGACGCAGGGCAAGGATTCCGGGCCAAGAGCGACTGCCAGCGCGGCACCTCAGCCTGGGACCGATCTTGCCGACGCTCAGCTCGCAGCATCGAAATCCACACCGGTCCCGGGCGCAGCAATCCCCAAGAGCGATGCCGGGGATTTCAAGGCATCTGCGACTCGCGATGCGATGCCCGCGAAGCCTCGCGTTGCGTTGGCGCCCGCCAAGACCAAGGCCGTCGGACGGGCACCCGACCAACCCGCTTCGTCGCCTGATGGCGTGCGTAGCACGGCGGTTCCCGGCATGCCTGCGACGCGAGGCCCTGAAGCCCCGCGGTCGGGCGCCCCGTCCTTTGCGCTTGAGATCGACGAAAAGAAGGGCAAAAGCCTCGACGCACCCGAGGCCGCTCAGGCGGCGGATGCCGCACCAGCCGCGCCCGTCCCGCCTTCGGCGCCAAAGGACACCGCGGGAGCCGACGCATCGTCGCCATGGGACGGGACGAGCCAAGCTAATCCAAGCGACTACACGATAGTCAACGTGTTCTTCGGCACGGACCGCAAGGCCATGGCGGAGTCCGCAGCCCGGGTGGAAGGCTACGATGATTGGTTTCATCTGACGGCGATCTGCGCCGTCGTCACCATAGTCTTCGCGCTGATTCTCGTACGGTATGGCCAACGCCCGATCAAGCTCGCAACCTGCACAGGACTGTCAATCACCCTGATTCTGGGGGCAATTACGACAATGGCCCGGTTGCGAAGCGAGGAACTGAACCCCGGGAATCACGTCGGCTTCGGGAACGATCGTGGCGATTTGCAGGTCGGTACGTGCCAGGTGAGCGTGCCGAAGTACCACGAGGTCGGCGTGGTCGAGCGGCCGTCCATCCTGCATCTTGAGTTCAAGGAAGACCCGCGAAAGCACGTTGTCCTCATGGAAGTCGAGCCGCAATCGACCGACGAATTTCAGGCGGCTCTGCAAACGAAAGTCCGAAGTTCGATGCGTCAAGAGGCCTTCGTGTTCGTCCACGGCTATAACGTGACGTTCGAGGACGCCGCTCGGCGCACGGCACAACTGGCCTACGATCTGAAGTTCGACGGCGCGCCGATCTTCTTCAGTTGGCCGTCGCAGGGCGGTCTCTTGCAGTACGCCATCGACGAGACGAACGTGGCGTGGACCGTACCGCACCTGAAGGATTTCATGGTGGCGGTGGCCAGAAAATCGGGGGCGAAGTCGGTTCACCTCATTGCCCACAGCATGGGTAATCGCGCCTTGACGTCGGCGCTGATGGCCCTGGCGGCGGAGATGAAGGGTGAGCCCCCCCTGTTCCGCGAGGTGGTTCTGACCGCGCCCGATATCGACGCAGACGTGTTCAAACGCGATATCGCGCCGGCGATTACGCGCACCGCCGATCGTGTGACTCTGTATGCGTCGTCGAACGACGAGGCCCTGGCGATCTCGAAGCGACTCCACGGCTACCCCAGGGCCGGTGAGTCGGGCAAGGCGCTGGTTGTGGTGGACGGGGTCGACACGATCGACGTCTCCAACGTCGACACGAGCCTGGTGGGCCACTCCTACTACGGGAGCAACGACACCGTGCTGGCCGATCTGTTCTACGTTTTGACCGAGCCGAAACCCTGCGGCCAGCGGCGCTGGCTCCAGGCCGTGCCTCTGGGCAGTCTCGTGTACTGGGTCTTTCAGCACGGTTCCGACCAGTTCCGATCCGCCGGCGGCGCAAACGCCGCGGTCCGCTAGCCCCGAAGCCTTGTTCTGCCGGATGCCGCGGCGTATGATCACGTCTCGTGCAGGATCGCCGCACGCGGCGTCTGCTCCGCCGCGGAAGCATCGAAGAGAGGCCAGCCATGCGCTTTGACGACCGCCCCAAGCATCGTCGACGTTTCCTCCAGGCGAGCGGCGCTTTGGGGGTGGCTGCCATGGTCGGACACTTCTTGCCCAAAACCATGGGAGCGGATACTCCACCAACCGACTCGCCCGGGAAGGGGGATCTCCCGTTCATGCGCATCGGCGTCCTGATGGGGACCTTCTCGCGTCCAACGCTGGAGGAGCGATTCGAGGCGATCAAGTCCTGCGGTTTGGATTGCGTGCAACTGAACCTGGGGTGCGCAGGCGTGCCGTCCATGCCCGAAGCGATACCGGACGCGCTGGCCGATCGGATTCGGCTTTCCGCAACGGCCCGAGGGATCGCGATGGTCTCGGTCGAGGGCACGTTCAATATGAGCCATCCCGATGCCGAGAGCCGCAGGCAGGGGCTCGCGCGGCTGCGCGTTCTGGCGGCAGCTTGCCAGCGGCTGGGCACACCCATCATTCATCTTTGCACCGGCACGCGCGATCGCGACAACATGTGGCGGCGCCATCCCGACAACGACTCGCCGGAAGCGTGGCGCGACATGGTTGGCAGCATGCGCGAGGCGGCCGTCATCGCCAAACAGTGCAACGTGGTTCTGGCGTTCGAGCCCGAGGTCAACAACGTGGTCGATTCGGCGAAGAAGGCGCGGCGCCTGATGGACGAGGTGGGCTCACCCCGATTGAAGGTCACGATGGACGCCGCCAACCTCTTCCACGCCGGCGAATTGGCCCGGATGAGGGAAGTGCTTGATGAGTCGTTCGCACTCATCGGCAAAGACATTGTCTTGGCCCACGCGAAAGACCTGAGCCACGACGGCGACGCGGGCCACGAGCCAGCCGGGCACGGACGGCTGGATTACGACCGCTACGTTACGCTTCTCCACGACTACGGATTCCATGGCCCGCTCTTGCTGCACGGACTGTCCGAATTCCAAGTGCCCGGCTGTGTTAGGTTTCTGAAAGAGAAGCTCGCTTCCCTCAAAGGGCGGTAGTCGTACAGCCCTGTCGCACGAATTGGCCCGCGGTTTGCATTCTGTCGAAACGTGCGCGTTTGGCACGAAAACGCCGCTCGTCTGCCTATGGTTTGTGACGAGCGTGCGCGCAGAATGGGCATGGCCGGTGGTGTTTCAAGGGGCATCCCGCCGGATTGCAGGTCGGTGTGATGGTGCAGATTAGGGTCGTGTATGGAGATTGGAGTCGACGAGGAAGCTCTCTCGCACCTGGAGCAACACGAAAAGGACCTCAGCGTGTTGGCGTCGATTGCGTCGCAGTTGTCGTCACAATCGGGCACTCAGCAGTTGCTCCAGGCCGTGCTCGGCACGCTCGAGCGGGAACTAGGCATGCTCCGTGGGACCGTGATGCTGCTCCTGCCGGATGGCAAGGAGTTGGTCGTCGAGGCGGCGCCGGACGCGCCGGACCGGTCCGTGCGGAATACGCGTTACCGCACGGGCGACGGGGTGATTGGCAGCGTGGTCGCGACGGGCCGGCCCATGATCGTTCCGCGGATTTCCGAGGAGCCGCGTTTTCGCAATCGTATCTTTCAGCGATCCCGCGGTGAAACAGCCGACGTGAGCTTTCTCTGCGTGCCCATTCGCGTCGAGAATGAGGTCGTGGGGACCCTCTCGGTCGATTTCCCCGTGCAATCGCCCGACCTTCTTCGCGAGCGCGTGCGGGTGCTCGAGATCATCGCGAGCATGATTGCTTTCGACATCCGCTCGCGGCAGGCGGAAGTCCTTCGACGCCAGACGCTGGAGGCGGAGAACCTACGGCTCCGCGAAGCCCTGGAAGAGCGTTTCCGGCCCGAGAGCATCCTCGGAAACTCGCACCGCATGCGCGAGGTGTATCTCAAGATCCACCAGGTTGCGCCGAGCGATACCACGGTGATCGTGCGCGGCGAATCGGGCACCGGCAAGGAGCTGGTGGCCTCGG
>CAZFKF010000512.1:0-4723 GCA_964518805.1 uncultured Planctomycetaceae bacterium
AGATGCGCGGCCCCATCGTGTGCCTGAAGACCGATGGCACGGAACTGTGGCGGGCCGACAAGACGTTCTGGGGCACCGAGGCCTCGACGCCGCTGGTCGTCGGCGACACGCTCTACGCCGGGGCCGACAATCCGCAGCGCGTCGTGCTCGTAGCCCTGGACAAGATGACCGGCAAGCTCCGCTGGTCCGTGGCCGCCACGCCCGAAAAGAAGAACGAACTCGGCGCGCCGGCCTCCCTGACGTACCAGGTGGTCGACGGCGTCCCTCAGGTCATCGTGGGCACCTACGGCACCCGGGAACTCCTGGGCGTGCACGCCCTCACCGGCGAGGTCCTGTGGCGCTATCCCTATCCGGCCGACATCATCATCGGGCTGGTGAGCACTCCGGTGGCCATCGGATCGCGTCTGTTCGTCTGCGGCGGAGAGGGCAAGGGGAAGGATTTTTCGGCCTGCCTGGAGATGAAAGCCGCGGGCGGGAAGATCACCTACCGCGAAGTCTACGTCAGCACCGAGTTGCAGAACAACATGTACCACACCCCGTCGATCTATGAGGGCGCCGTGTTCGGATTCGGCGGCGGGGCCAAGGCCGGCTTCCTGCACTGCACCAACTTCGACGACGGACGGTTGCTGTGGAAGGAATCCAGCCGCCAGTGGACCAAGGATCAGAACCTCGTCGTGGCCGACGGGCTGATCTTCGCCCTCACCAAGAACGACGAACTGGTGCTCGCCGAGGCCAGCCGGCAGCGCTACCGCGAACTCGGCCGCGTGCGCCCCGGCATCGAGTTGGGCCGGCAGCAACAACCCACCATCGCCAACGGACGGATGTACCTCCGCGGGGCGCGGTGGATCGTGTGCTACCAGATCGCTGGATGAGGATCGAAGAAGGAGTTGCTGTCGCAAGGTATGTGGCATGCTCTCACCATGCGAAGCATCGGTGAGCACGGAGACCGCCGAGGCGATTTCCATGCCGACCCTCGGCTGCGCCGCGTGACGGCATGCCACACAGGCCGATCGTGGGCTGCGAAGAGGGATTGACTGGAAACGGTCCGATCATCCCCGAAAACTACTTCTCCAGCCGTTTGCGCGATCCTGCCGGGATGCCGGAACCGGCTAGATTTCGGGCCGGACTGTCGTCGGCGAGGCGGAAGTCCAGGGCGTCGGAACTCAGAAATCGCGGCGCGCTGGCGACCGAGTGACGATCCGTGGTGCTTTGCCTCTGGTAATCAACGAACTGCCCGGGCGCGAACCTTGCCGTGAGGTATTGCGCCAGCACGCCGGACGGCTGGAACCAGCAGTTGCGGTCCATCGCAAGCCCGGCCGTCCATTCGTTGTTCATGCGCAGGCAGCTCTCGGTGGCGATGGCGAAGATGTTCTTGCACACGAAGAAATCGCTCGTCTTCGCCGAGTTGTGATAGAACATCAAGTGACGGCCGTTGGGGGCCGGACGCTGCGCGTGGCCCCAGCCGTGCCCGGCGTTGTCGCGGCCGGAGTCCGAGGCCACGTAGAACGTCCGGCCTTGCTTGGCAACCGGCGGTTCCGAAGGCTCGTCGGCGAAGGCCGCGCACGCGGTGAGTGACAGAACGATTCCTGCGCGGAACGCAGTCTTCACATCAAGACCCTTTTCTAATAAGCGGAGCACCCCTGTGATGGGCAAGGCAGACGAGTCGTGTCAATGCTTGGGGCTTGCGGCTTGTGGTCGCTGGCCGGTACATTCGAGGGCATGGAGAGTATTATGTCGTCGAGAGCATGTGACGAAAGAGAGGGTGGCCGCATGAGACGAGCCCATTTCTGCCTGGTGACTTCACCGCACATGGCCATCGCCGTGCTGGCTCTTGGTTGGGCACTTTCTGCTTGCGTCCTCGGCGGCGATGCGGCCGGGGCTGCCGAGGCCGAAGGAATGGCGCTCGTGCCGGCGGGGGCCTTTACCTTGGGGAGTACGGGAAAGGGACTGGACGAAGACGCCGCCGAACGCCCGGTCCATCAGGTCCATCTGCCGGCGTTCTTCATCGACCGGTGCGAGGTTACGGTGGCCGAGTATTCGGGGTTCCTCAACGCTGTGAAACAGACGCGGGACGAGTCGGGCCATGCCTACCTCGGAGCCGAGGAACGACTGCCGCTGGAAATGCTCGGCGGCCGGTGGCGGCCCAAGCCGGGGATGGAACGATTCCCCATGGCCAACGTCACATGGTACGGTGCGGCGGCCTATGCCCGCTGGGCGGGCAAGCGTCTGCCCACCGAGGCCGAATGGGAAAAGGCGGCCCGGGGAACCGACGGCCGCAAGTACCCCTGGGGCAACACTCTGGATTTCGGCCGTTTCCGCCTGGGCATCGACCGGCTTGCGCCCGTGGGAAACGATCCCAGAAGCCCGTCGCCGTACGGATGCCTGAACATGGCCGACAACGTCTGGGAGTGGACCAGCAGCGTGTTCCGGCCGTATCCGTATCAATCGGCGGATGGACGCGAGGATCTGAAGTCGACCGAGCGCCGAGTGGCGCGAGGCGGCAGCTTTGCCGGCGAACCCGAGATCGCCCATGCCGCGTACCGTTTTCGGCCCGAGCCGACGTACGATCATCGGTATCTCGGATTCCGCTGTGCGAAGTCGGCGCAGTAAAACAGCCTTTCTCGCAAGGGACTTGACGATGATCCTTGGGAAGCGAACGGTGGTTCTATCTGCCTTGGGCGCAGTGATCCTTGCGTCCGCCGCATCGGTTCACGGCGCCGACGCCCCGATGCGTCCGGCGGACCTGCGTTGCGAGTACCTGGTAGACCCGCTGGGGATCGACGTGGCCTCGCCGAGACTGAGTTGGCGTTTGGAGCCGGCCAAGGCGCTCGGCCAGGTGGTTCGCGGGCAGCGACAGACCGCCTATCAAGTGCTCGTGGCGAGCCGGCGGTCGTTCGTGGAGGCGGAAAAGGCCGATCTGTGGGACACGGGCCGGGTGGCGTCCGACCGGTCGCTCCACGTCCCTTACGAAGGTCGTCCGCTGAAGTCGCGGGACGAGTGCTGGTGGAAGGTCCGCGTCTGGGATGAGCGGAACAACCCGTCGCCCTGGAGCGAGCCTGCACGATGGTCGATGGGTCTGCTCGACGAGGCCGACTGGGGTGGCGCCCAGTGGATCGGCCTGGATGAAGCGGCGGAAGCAGGCGTTCCGATCGACGACGTCAAGGCCGCCCAATGGCTGTGGTTCCCGGAGGGGAAACCCGCCCACGACGCCCCCGTGGCGACCCGCTATTTCCGGCGGACGCTCACCCTCCCCTCCGACCGCAAGGTCGTCCGGGCACTGGCCTTCTTCGCGGGCGACGATCTGTGCGTCTTCTACGTCAACGGGGCGCAAGTGGGCGCCGGGCACGGGCATCCGAACCTGGTCGGCGTGGAAATCGCCGGAAGTCTGCACGCGGGCGACAACCAGTTGGCCGCCGCGGCCACCAACGCGAAGGCCGACGTCCCGAACAACCCCGGCGGCTGGATCGCCGCGGTGCTCGTCGAATTCGAGAGCGGCCCGCCGTTGATCGTGCATTCCGATCGCACCTGGCGATCATCGACCGAATCGAAGAGCGGCTGGGAGAAGCCCGGCTTCGACGACTCGACCTGGACGCCTGCGATGGAACTGGGCAAGGCCGGCATCCCGCCCTGGGGCATCCCCTGGGGCGACCGTTGGCAAAGCGACCACCGTCGCCTGCCCGGGCGATACGTGCGTCGCGAGTTCGAGACGCCCGGCGGAAAGACGATCCGCCGCGCCGTGGCCACGATCTGCGGGTTGGGCTTCTTCGATCTCTACGTCAACGGCCAGCGCATGGGCGACGACCTCATGAATCCGGCCCTGACCGGCTACGACAAGCGATGTCTTTATGTCACGTTCGACGTCACGCCGGCGGTTCGGGCGGGAAAGAACGCCGTGGGAGTCGTTTTGAGCAACGGGCGTTTCTTCGCCCCGCGAAGCCAGGTGCCGGTGCCGATGAACACCTACGGCTACCCGAAGCTCCTCGCCCAGCTACACGTTGACTTCGACGACGGCGCCCGGCAGACGATCGTCAGCGACGCCTCCTGGAAGCTTACGACCGAAGGTCCGGTCCGATCGAGCAGCGAGTTCGACGGCGAAGAATATGACGCGCGGCGTGAGATGCGGGGTTGGGCTGCGGCGGGCTTCGACGATGCGTCGTGGCGACCGGTTCAACGCGTCGCCCGGCCCGCCGGAAAGCTCGAAGCCCAGATGATCGAGCCGATTCGCGTGACCGAGGTCCTGGAGCCGAAGCGACTTTTTCAGCCCAAGCCGGGCGTGTGGATGGTCGACTTCGGCCAGGCCTTCTACGGCGTGGTGCGGCTGAAGGTCTCCGGCCCGAAGGGGACCCGCGTCAGCGTCCGCACCAGTTTCAACGTCCTGCCCGACGGGACATTGAACTTCACCAACGACCGCAGCGCCCTGAACACCGACGTCTACACGCTCCAGGGGAGCGGCGTCGAGGTGTGGCACCCGCGATTCCGCGGAAACGCCACGCGATGGGCCCAGATCGAAGGTTTTCCCGGCACTCTTGCGAAGGATAACGTCGCCGGGCTGGTGACGCACACCGATCACGAGCGGGTTGGGGAGTTCGAGTGTTCCAACCCGATCGTCCATCGAGCCTATCTCAACGCCCGCTGGGGCACGCGACTGCAAAACCGCAGCGTGCCCATGGAACCCGACCGCGACGAGCGCATGCCCTGGTCGGGCCATCCGGCGAAGACGTCC
>CAZFKF010000513.1:0-4715 GCA_964518805.1 uncultured Planctomycetaceae bacterium
GCCGGTCTGCTGGACGTAGTAGTACACCAGCCCGATGATCTTTTCCTGGTTCACCGGGTACCACGGGCCGAACGCCTCGCCCGTGATGGGCATGAAGGCGAAGTGCTTGGTCATGTCGATCTTGAGGAATTGCTTCACATGGTCGCGCACCGCGGCGGGATCGACCAGGGGCAGGATTTCCCATGTCTCGCCGAAGTTCCAAAGATAGTTGCACACGCAACCGCCTTTGACGCTTCCCGTGCCGTAGTAGGGATGCAGCAGGAACTCGGGCACTTCCCAGCGGTTGGTGATCAGGTGGACGAGCGAGCGGTTGTAGAGCCGCACCAGGGCCGCGCTGTTGGACCGCAGCCGCGGCAGCTTCTCGAACACATCGGCGACGTGCCGCCGATAGGTTTCGTCCGCACGGCAAACCGGTTTTGCCGCCTTGGCATCGCGCGCGTTCGGCGGAGTCATTTCCCAGCGTTCGGCGCTCGTCTCCGGATGTTGGCCGATGGCCGAAAGCGCGTTCGCCGCTTCGGCCTTGCTCCCCACGGCAAACACGACGCAGCCCAGCCACGTGGCGTGCGGGGCCAGAGAAACCTGGATCGGCTGGAGCACTCCCGACGGCTTCTGAAGTTGCGTCGCTGCTGTCCACGCGATTGCCAGGGCCCCTTCGCCGTGCGCCAGGAGCAAACTGGCGCCGGTCTGGATGGGTTGCGTTGCCGAATGGCTCGCGGGCCGGGCGAATTCCCAGACCGCGGTTCGGTCGAGCGTGCCGCCCACGGTCCATTGGAGCGAAACGTCGCGGGTCTGATCCGAAGGGTTGTCGATGGCGACCGTCATCCGGCCGCCGCGAAATCCGGGGACCAGCGTGGCGGCGGTGCGCACGCGAAGGCCGTCGGTCGAACCTTCGCGAGAGACCGCATACGGATGCCACACGTAGCGGTCCGTCGCCACATTGCGGCCCCCGACGCTCAGCGCCAGGCGGAAATCCGAACTCACCCACGGCGGGGCGAACAGCCCGCTCACCGCGGCGACGCTCTTGAACGGGATGCCCACGGTGGCCATTCCGTTGACGATGCCGAAATGTTCTTCTTCGACGATGTTCGCCTCTCCGGGCAGAGCAAAGACGTCGGCCGGATCGCCGGCGTCCGCTGCCCGAAGGCTTCCGGACGCCAGCACCGCACCCAAGCAAGCAACGGCATTTGCCACCCAGAATCGCAGCATGTCGTCCTCCTCGAAGCCCTTGGCGTTGCGCCGCAAAGCGGCGATAATCGATACACGATTATCGCAGATCCGCGCGGCCTCGTTCAAGGAACCGACATGGCCTTTTTGATCGGCACGGATGAAGCCGGCTACGGTCCGAACCTGGGGCCGCTGGTGATTTCGGCCAGCGTCTGGGAAGTGCCCGACGGGGTGGGCCCCGACGACCTCTACGCAGTTCTCGCCGGGGTGGTCTCCCCGTCGGCAGGCCGTGTCCGCCAAGCGCGGGCGGCCGGGCCGCGGATGATCGTTGCCGACTCCAAGGCGCTCTACTCCTCAGGCAACGGACTTGCGGCCCTCGAACGCGGCGTGCTCGCCGCCCTGGGGCTCGTGGGGCATCGGCCCGCCATGTGGCGCGACCTATGGTCGGCCCTGGCGCCCGGCTGCGACGACGCGCTGGGGGCTCACGGCTGGTATGCCGGGTACGATGCCCGCGTGCCGTTGGAGGCTTCCGGCGACGAGATTCAGCCGCTGGTGGAGTGGGTTCGGGAGGGGCTCTGTGCGGCCGGGGTGCGCCTGGTCGGACTGCGCAGCCGCGTGGTCTTCGAGACGGAGTTCAACGGACTTGTCGAGCAGCATGGGTCGAAGGGGACGTTGCTCTCCCACGCCACCCTGGACCTGGCCGCCCGGAGCGTGACGCCCCTTGCCTGCGGCCCGATCTCGGTCCTCTGCGACAAGCACGGCGGCAGGAATCGCTACCGCGATCTGTTGATGGAGTGCTTTCCCGGAATGCTGGTCGAGGTCTACGGCGAGGGGCGCGAGGAGAGCCTGTACCGCTTGGGCCCGGCCGAGCGGCGGATCGAATTCCGCTTCCGCGCCAAGGGCGAAGCGTGCCTGGCCACGGCCCTGGCCTCGATGGCCTCGAAGTATCTCCGCGAACTGGCGATGCGGGCCTTCAACGCCTACTGGTGCGCCCGCGTGCCGGGCCTCGCACCAACCGCCGGGTATCCGGAAGACGCCGCGCGGTTCAAGCGTGCGATCGCCGCGGTCCAAGGCGAGCTGGGAATCGACGATCGCACGCTATGGCGATGCCGGTAGTCAGGGCCGGGATCGCGAGGGCTTGGCCGGGAAACGCGACCATCGGCCGCGGCTTCACCGAGTCTTGCCTAGAGACGTGCTTCCGCCATACGATCTATCTTGCAGATTGGAAATGTGGTACCTATTCGATCGACGTTCATGGACCATCAAAGGGCGAGCGGCATCCTGCTGCATCCGACATCGCTTCCCAGCCGTTTCGGCATTGGAGACCTGGGGCCGGCGGCCCGGGCATTCGTCGATTTCCTGGCCCACGCCGGACAGCGCTACTGGCAGGTGTTGCCCCTGGGCCCGACCGGCTTGAGCAACTCCCCTTACCAGTCCTACTCGGCGTTTGCCGGCAACACGCTGCTCGTCAGTCCGCAACGGCTTGTCGAAGACGGTCTGTTGTCGCCGGATGATGTCGCCCACCCCCCCGAGTTCTTTGACGAGCAGGTTGCGTTTGAGCCGGTCAGCGTCTGGAAGCGAGGACTTCTCGCCAGCGCGTATCGCCGATTTCGCGAAGGCGGCGTCCCTGGGCTTGAGGAGCCCTTTTCGCAGTTCTGCCGCCACCGCGCCGAATGGCTCGACGACTTCGCGCTGTTCTGCGCGCTGAGAAAGGCGCGGGGAGGCTCGGACTGGAGCCGATGGGAGCGCGACCTGGCCCGCCGCGAGCCGACGGCGGTCGATCGCGTTCGGCAGGGGCTTCGCGGAGAAATTGAGGCGGAGAAATTCTCTCAGTTCCTGTTCTTCCGGCAGTGGTCTTCGCTCAGGCAGTAATGCGCGGAGCGGGGCGTGCGGATCATCGGAGACGTTCCGATCTTTGCGGCCCACGACTCGGCGGACGTGTGGACCCATCCGACCCTGTTCAAGCTCGACGTCGACGGCAAGGCCCGCTTCATGGCCGGCGTGCCGCCGGATTACTTCAGCAAGACGGGCCAGGTGTGGGAGAACCCGGTCTACGACTGGCCGCGGATGAAGGCCGACGGCTTCCGGTGGTGGATTGCCCGCATCCGGGCGGTGCTGGAGATGGTCGATTTGGTGCGAATCGATCATTTCCGCGGGTTTGCGGCCTATTGGGAGATCCCCGGCGGGCACCTCACGGCCGAGCACGGCCGATGGGTTCCGGGCCCTGGAATCGCGCTGTTCGACGCCTTGCGCAGCGCCCTGGGCGATCTGCCGCTGGTGGCCGAAGACCTGGGCACCATCACCCCGGACGTGGACGCGCTGCGCGAGGCGTGCGGCATACCCGGATCGCGGGTCTTGCAGTTCGGCTTTTCCGACAACCCCGAAAGCGAGCACCTCCCCCACAACTATCCGCGCGACGTCGTGGCCTACACCGGCACGCACGACAACGACACGATCGTCGGCTGGCTCCACAGCCGCCCGCCCGCGGGTGCTGCGGACAAGGAAGCAGAACAGGTCCGCCGCGATCGCGAGTTCGCCCTGAAGTACGTACACTGCCGGGCCCCGGAAGAAATGCACTGGGACTGCGTCCGCGCGATCTCGGCGTCGGTGGCCCAAACCGTGATCGTGCCCTTGCAGGACGTGCTCGGGCTGGGCTCGGAAGGGCGCATGAACGTCCCCGGCACCCGGGTCGGGAACTGGACCTGGCGCTTCCGCGCCGGCAGCCTCACGGACAGCATCGGCCAGCGGCTCCGCGAAATCACGCGGATCTACGGTAGGCTGCCGGGGCGCTAGCCCTGAGTCCCCGCCCCCGCTATATTGACTACAGATAGTCCATTCCCGACGAGATCCCGCAGGAGAGTCGTTCATGCCCGCCTTCCCCGAAGTCGCCAAGATCCGCTACGAGGGCCCCCGGTCGAAGAACCCCCTTGCCTTCCGGTGTTACAACCCCGACGAGTTGGTCGAAGGCAAATCGATGAAGGACCACTTGCGGTTCAGCGTGGCCTATTGGCACACGATGCGGGGCACGGGCAGCGATCCGTTTGGGCCCGGCACCATGATCCGGCCGTGGGACAAAGGCGACGACTCGCTGGAGAACGCCATCAACCGGGTGCACGTGGCCTTCGAGTTCATCGAGAAGCTGGGCGCGGAGTTCTTCTGCTTTCACGACCGCGACGTTGCGCCTGAGGGAAAGACCCTGGCCGAGTCGAACAAGAATCTCGACGCCGTGGTCAAGGCCATCAAGGACCAGATGCAGCGCACGGGCATCAAGCTCCTCTGGGGCACGGCCAATCTGTTCAGCAATCCCCGCTACATGCACGGCGCGGCCACGACCTGCAATGCCGACGCCTTCGCCTATGCCGCGGCCCAGGTCAAGAAGGCCCTCGAAGTGACCAAGTAGTTGGGCGGCGACGGCTACGTGTTCTGGGGCGGACGCGAGGGCTACCAGACCCTATGGAACACCGACATGAAGCGCGAACTGGACCACCTGGCCCGGTTCATGCACATGGCCGTGGATTATGCAAAAAAGATCGGCTTCACCGGCCAGTTCT
>CAZFKF010000514.1:0-4708 GCA_964518805.1 uncultured Planctomycetaceae bacterium
GTGTGCAGTTGTCCGCGCCCCCGGTCTGTGGCCTCCAAACGTTCGATGCTCACCAAGAAGGACTATCCGATGGACGGCGAAGCCCGCTCGAAGTGCCAGGAGTTGTATCGCGTGGCCAAATCGCGGATTCCCGGCGGGACGCAGCTTTTGAGCAAGCGGCCGGAGATGTTCGCCCCGGACCAATGGCCTGGCTACTATCGCGAGGCCCGGGGCTGCGAGGTCGTCGATCTCGACGGCCGGCGTTACATCGAGATGTCGATGATGGGCGTCGGCGCCTGCCTGCTGGGCTACAACGACCCCGATGTCACCCAGGCCGTGATCGGCCGGGTGCAGTCGGGCTCAATGTGCACCCTCAACAGTCCGGAAGAAGTGGAACTGGCCCAACTCCTCATCGAACTGCACCCTTGGGCCGAGAACGTCCGCTATGCCCGGACCGGCGGTGAGGCCATGGCCGTGGCTGTGCGGATCGCCCGGGCCAGGACCCGCCGCGACGTGATTGCCTTCTGCGGCTACCACGGCTGGCACGACTGGTATCTGGCGGCCAATCGCGCGGCCGGGGCGGAGTCGGACCGTCTGAAGGGCCATCTCTTGCCGGGCCTGGAGCCCAACGGCGTGCCGTCGCAACTGGCGGGCACGGCGATCGGGTTCGCCTACAACGACATCGACCAGCTAACGGCCGTTGTTCGCGAGCACGGTCCTCGGCTGGCGGCCGTGGTCATGGAACCCACGCGCTCGGTCGATCCGCAGCCCGGCTTCCTGGAGAACGTGCGCGCGCTCTGCCACCGCTCCGGGGCCGTGCTCGTGTTCGACGAGATCACTTCCGGCTGGCGGCTGGCCCTGGGCGGCGTGCATCTCCGCTACGGCGTGGCGCCCGACGTGGCCGTGTTCGCCAAGGCCCTCGGCAACGGCCACCCAATGGCCGCCGTCATCGGCCGCGCCGACGTGATGCAGGCGGCCCAGGAGACGTTCATCTCGAGCACCTACTGGACCGAAGGCGTCGGGCCCACGGCCGCCTTGGCGACCCTTCGCAAGATGCAGCGGATCGACGTGCCCGGCCACGTGGCTGCCATGGGGACCCGGTTCCGAAGCGGATTGGAGCATATCGCCGGTCGGCACGCGTTGCGTCTCAAACTGGGTGGGCACCCAGCCCTGACGACGGTCGGCTTCGACGATCCCGACAGCCTGGCCTTGCAGACGCTGCTCACCGTGCGCATGCTTGCCCGCGGCATTCTTGCAGGCGGCGCCTTCTACCCGAGCCTGGCGCACACCGAGGACCACGTCGATCGCTACCTGGCCGCGGCCGAGGAGATCTTCGCCGAACTCGCCGAAGCCGCCCACCAGGGCGATGCCGCCCGCCGCATCGGCGGCCCCGTGCGCCACGGCGGTTTCGCCCGGCTGGCGTAAACGAGAAGGAGCAGGCCCAAGGGGGTCGGGAGTCGTTTTCCATGTCGGCGGCAATCGTCTTCGGCAACGCCAGGTCTTCTTCGCCGACATGGAAAACGACTCCCGACCCCTTCCTCGCCCCAGCCCGCTTCGCTTGACTTCGCCCGAGGTTCCAAGTAGCTTGGCGGTCGGTCTTCATCCCTGGATTTCTCACCTGCCAACACGAGGTCTTGCCGCATGTCGCTTCAGGTGTCGGGGCTCGATTTGTCGATCGTCGTGGCGTATCTGGTGGCCATCGTGGGACTGGGCTGTTGGGCGGGATTTCAACGGCGGCAGGGGGGCGAAGGGAGCCATTACTTCCTGGCCGGCAACACCCTCACCTGGCCCATCATCGGGCTGGCCATGTTCGCCGCGAACATCTCGACGGTGCACCTGGTGAGCCTGGCCGAGACGGCCTACAAGCACGGCCTGGTGTTCGGCAACTTCGAGTGGATGGCCGGGTTCACGCTGATCTTGCTCTCGCTGTTCTTCGCCCCGCTGTACCTGCGGTCCGGCGTGCCTACGCTGCCCGACTTCCTCGAACGCCGCTTCAACCGTCAGTGCCGCGACTGGCTGGCGGTGATCTCGATCATCTCGGCGATCGTGATCCACATCGGCGTGGCGCTCTACACGGCGGCCTGGGTGCTCCGCGGCATCCTCGGCACCGACCCCAGCGCCACGATCCTGGGCATGGACCCGCTGATGTTCTTCATCGTCGCCATCGGCGTCCTCACCGGCGTGTACACGATGGTCGGCGGCCTTCTGGCAGTGGTCTGGACCGAGAGTATTCAAACCATCCTGCTGCTAATCGGCGCGGTGTGCATCACGGTGGTGGGCTATCTGTCGATCGGCGGATGGTCGGAATTGTCGCAGACGCTGGGCAGCCATCCGCACCCATTGGCCGCGGTTCCCGAGGCGAAGATCACCTGGGGCACGGCCAATTTCCTCAACATGGCCCGCGACGCGAGCGACCCTTCGGGCCTGCCCTGGTACTGCATCCTGCTGGGCTATCCGGTGATCGGCATTTGGTACTGGTGTTGCGACCAGACGATCGTGCAGCGGGTGCTGGCCGCGCGCGACGAGAAGCACGCCCGGCTGGGACCGCTGTTCTGCGCCGCCATCAAGATCCTGCCGGTGTTCTTCTTCGTGCTGCCCGGCGCGATCTGCGTGGCGCTGGTGCAGCGGGGGTACTTCGACGGTGCAGGCCCTCAAAGCGCCCGCGACACGTACACCTTCATGATTACTCACATGCTGCCGATCGGCCTCAAAGGGCTGGTGACGGCCGCTATGCTGGCCGCGGCCATGCAGACGTGCTCGGCAGCGCTGAACTCCACCGCCACGCTCTTCGCCTACGACATCTTCAAGCGATACCGGCCCGAAACCAGCGACCATCAACTGGTCGTCATCGGCAAGGTGACCACGGTGGTGGCCACGGTGCTGTCGATCGTCTGCTCGCCGCTGTTCGACCACTACAGCACGATCTTCGAGGGACTCAACCGGCTGATCTGCTACCTCTCGCCGCCGATTACGGCTGTGTTCCTGCTCGGCGTATTCTGGCGCAAGGCGTCGGGCAAGGCGGCCTATCTGACGATGGTGGTCGGCGCCGTGCTGGGCGGCGTGGTGTTCGTGCTCGACTGGTTCAACGAGTTCACCGGCTGGAACCTCAATTACATGATGGCCGCGTTCTACCTGTGCATCTTCTGCGGCGTGTTCATGGCCGTCGCCTCGCGGATCTTTCCCGAGCCGCTCAAAGACGAGGCCCGGCTGCTGGTGTGGGAACAGTGGTACGCTCCCCTGCGGGGCGACGCCCACGGCCACGGTCTGGCCAACTACCGCGTGGCCTCGGCCGCAGTGCTCGCCGCGTTCGTGGTGCTGTACGTCGTGTTTCGATGAGCATCGCACTGGGCGCAAAGCACGCCACGACGCCGTCCATGCCGACCCTCGGCCGCGCCGCGTGACGGCATGCCACGCAACCGAATCGAGTGGCACGCCCTGAGGCTCTGCGAAGAGCGTGGTTGACTCGTAGGGAGGATGGGGTCAGACCTTAAAAGATAAAATAGGTCACTCCTCCGGTGAAGAAACCCTGCTTGCCTCAACGATGTGAACCCGCGGTATTTTATCTTTTAAGGTCTGACCCCACGTTCCCCCCGACTTCCACCGTCACCGAGAACGTCTGGACCGGCGGTTTGTCTTTTTCCCAGGGGCGGCGGCAGGCGAGGCGGACCGTGGCGCTGCCGGGCTTGACGGCCCGGAAGGAGAAGGTGATCGTCCCGCCAACGCCGACGGCCGCGGGCGAACGGCGATCCGTGGCGTAGGTCGGTTCGCCGAGCGATTCGAGGATCGGCGGGAGCTTTTCGGCGAGTTGCCACTGGTAGCCGGTGGTGGGATTGCCGTGCAGGCGGACGAAGAGCCTCGCACCGGCGACAGCCTTGACCGACTTGCCGTTGTTGGCCTCGTTGAGTTCCAGCAACTTGGGTCCGTTTCCGGGCAGGGGAAGCAGGCGTCCTTTGCGTTGGACGCCTTGGGCGGGCTGGGGCATCCAGCCGTGGTCACCCGGTCCGGAGACGTTTCCGACCCAGTAGATCGGGCCCCAGGGCGTGTCGTGATAATCGTTGATTTCAGCCGGCCCTGCCCGATGTTCCGCGTACGCCAGACGCCCGACGCGTGACGCGCCGCGCGCGTCCGCCTGGGCGATTTCCAACTCGTACTCCCAAAGGCCGGCGACGTAGTGGCCCGGCTTCTTCATATCGAGGGCCGGCATCTTCTTCTTCGGGACCTCCGCTGCCAGGACATTGCTTACTGCCACCGCTGCGATCCCGCACGCCACGATCATCCTGAACATTCGCACGCTCCTTCGTCTATTGGCGCCTCGCACGATGGCGGAGTGATGCCCGTCACAGAACCGCTTCGTGGTGCTCGACGAAGCCCCACACAACCGTCCTGCCTCTGTCCGATTCAAGGGATCACGAAATCGTGCAAGATCGCTCGACACGTCCGACAGCCGCTCAAACCAGCGGCCCTCCCTTCAGATTAGCGGAATCGGCCCCCGCCCGCAATCCCAACGCGGTGTCGGTGGATCCACTCGGTCAGTTGTGAGGTTGGAGTCATCGGCAGCATCCGCGCGCTGGCGGGCTTTGCAGGAATGCTCGTCGGCGGAATTCTCTATGCCTTGAGCTTCGCCTGGGCCATGGGATCGGCAACGCCTCGCGGTCGGTCTCGGCCCGGACTTGGTACTTCTGTCGACCCGAAGTGCGCCTTACAATGCTCCCTTGAGGATCTACCCCCC
>CAZFKF010000515.1:0-4706 GCA_964518805.1 uncultured Planctomycetaceae bacterium
CGTGGGCAACGTCGATGTCCGGGTGCTGGAAAAGGGTGACCCGGAGGCCATTCGGCAGATGGTCCGCCACAAGCTCCAGGCGGCCCGGGGCGGCGGCTGGGTCTTTCAGTCCGATCACTCCATTCCTGCCGACGTGAAACCCGAAAGCTACGAACTGGCCCTGCGAACGCTCCGTGAGTTCGGCGGCTATCCGTTTGAGGCATAGCAGGCGGAGGACGGAGAGACGCACGTTGACTCGACCGCCGCGATGGCCCGCTGGTGAGCATCGGTGATTGCCGGCGCAGATGTGCCGTCGCGTCGGTTCTCCCGCCGCCGGAGTCTCCACGGCACTCCATTGCCCAACCCCCGGTCCCGCTTCCCAACCAGCATCCGTGTGATACACTGAACGCATCCCGGCCCGTGAAGGAGGACCATCATGAAACCACGGCATCTGATCTACGGCGTGCATTTGGACGACCGCGTCAAGGAAGCTCCCGATGTCCAGAAGGTGTTTACCGAATTCGGCTGCTACATCAAGACGCGGATCGGCCTGCACCATGTGGACGACAACCTTTGCAGCCCGCGCGGACTGATCCTGCTGGAGATGTTCGGCGACGAGCAGAAGTGCGAGGAGTTCAAGCAGCGTCTGCAGGCGATGAAGGGGCTGGAAGTCAAGGAAATGGTGTTCGACCATCCGCTATGATCCGCCCGTGCACTGCCGACGATTTTGAGACCGTCTACGCCATCGTCAACGACGCAGCCCAGGCCTACTGTGGGGTGATTCCCGCGGACCGCTGGAAGTCTCCCTACATGCCGCGCGAGGAACTGCGGCACGAAATTGACGAGGGCGTGGTTTTCTGGGGTTACGAAGACGGTGGCCAACTGGTCGGCGTGATGGGCATCCAGGACGTACAGGACGTGACGCTCATCCGCCACGCCTACGTTCGCACCGACCGCCGCAACCAGGGCATCGGCGGCAAGCTTCTGGAACACCTCTATGCTCAGTGTACGCGCCCGGTGCTCATTGGCACCTGGGTAGCGGCCACGTGGGCCATCCGGTTCTACGAGAAACACGGTTTCTACCTGGTGACCCCGGAGGAAAAGAACCGGTTGCTCAAGAAGTACTGGTCGATCCCCGAACGCCAGGTCGAGACGTCGGTCGTGCTGGCCGAGACGAAGCGCATCCGGTAGGATGGGTCTCCGACCCGTCCGCGCGGGATGCGCCTCCGACTCGCCCTGCTTCTGCCGCGCCTTGGACTGTCGCAGCAGAAACGTAGGCGCTATTGCCGGAGCCGGTTCCTTCGGGCGACAGCATTGTTGCGTCGAGGACGGATCGGAGACCCATCCTACTTCAAGAAAGGGCCGCCGCATGCGACGGACTCTCCTTGGTGCTGCGATCCTCGGCGTTTGTCTGGCGTGGACGATCGTGTTTTCTGTCTGCGTGTCCGCCTCGGCGAACGCAGAGCCCCGCGGCGCCCCGCTGTTGGAGAACGGCCATTTGGGGCTGGACTTCGACCGCCACACGGGAACCCTGGTGGGGCTTCGCAACAAGTTGACCGGCGAGACCTACGCGGTCAGCGGGGACGACTTCGCCATCGAGGCGATCGAATTCCGCTTGGACTTGGCCCAAGCCAGGTTGATCTCGCTCGAACGCCAAGGCCAGGCAATTAAGGCAAGCTACCAAGGCGGCCCCATGGCGATCGACGTGACCTACACGCTCGGCGCGGACCACAGCTTCGCGGAGAAGCGGATCACGCTGACTTCGGACCGGAAATACGGGCTGAAGCAGGTCGTTTTGAGCCGGCCGACCATCGCCGGGACCGATTTGAAGATCGTCGCCTATCGCTACCCGAAGTACGGACGCCAGCCTGGCGGCGAACCGAGCTGCACGTTCTTTGGCCGCACGGCCCAAGGTGGCTTTTTCACCGGCGTGGAGATGCCCTTCGACGCCTCGTCGCTCGACGGCCGTCAGGTCACGCTTCGCTACGCGCCAAGTTTGAAGGTCGGCGCGGGTGAGCGACTCGCTTGTGAGCCCGTTTACTTCGGGGTCTACCGGCGCCGTGCCGGCGACGACGAGAGCGAGGGCGTTCCCTTCCGCCAGCCCTCGCACGCCGGGGCCCCCAGTCGCGACGAGAAACCGGAGAGCCTTCCCTTGCAGGCCGAGTCGGAGGCGATGGTGGCCATGACCTCGGCCATTCTCGGCCCGTTCCGGTTCGGGCTGGTCCCCATGGCTTGCGGCTGGCACTCCGAAATGGAGCAAGGCGCGTACACCGAGTCGTCGGTCGCCGGAGACATGAAATCGCTGGAATTCTTGGCCGAATGCGGGATCGACTGGGT
Source organism: uncultured Planctomycetaceae bacterium (assembly GCA_964518805.1). Taxonomy (GTDB): domain Bacteria; phylum Planctomycetota; class Planctomycetia; order Pirellulales; family Thermoguttaceae; genus CALFBP01. The sequence continues at coordinate 2,317 of CAZFKF010000515.1, forward strand.
GTCCGACAGCCATCCTTGGGGCGGCGAGACGCAGAAGATGAACGCGTTGCGAGCCGACGACAAGTACGAACCGGGACCGCTGGTGCGCAAGTTCCTCGACCACGCCCGCAAAGTCGGCGTGAAGGTGGTGATGTGGTCTTCGATGAACAAGACGCACGCCTGGTCGGGACAGGGCCGACCGTTTCGCTCCGACAAGCCCGAGTGGCTTCTGGACGCCGGGGCCGGTCCTCCTAAGAACGCCCCCGAGTGGCGCAGAAACGCCAGCGGCGTGCTGAGCGCCGGAGGCAATTGCTTTGCCAATCGGCCGTTCTTCGCGTGGCTCAACCGGATTAACCTGGAGGGAATGGCGGCCGGCCAGTACCGGTCGTGGGCCATGGACGGCGACTTCTTTGGCGGAGGCGGCTGGTACACCACCGTGGTCCCCGTCGATTGCCAATCGGACAAGCACGACCATCTGCCGGGCGACTCCAACTATGCTTGCCAGCGCGCCCTCGCAGAGTTGACGGAAAACGTTCGCCGTCAGCATCCAGATGTCTATGTCTTCATGTGCCGGCCGCCCATGGACCTGGGCGTCTGGTCGCTGAGGAACGTGGACGTCGATTTCACGCTCCTCGAATCGGGTACGGGGAAGAACCTGGCGGCAGGCGACCTGGTGCGCACGTGGTCTCGGGTCCGCGTACATCGCGACTTCTTCCCGCATTACGTGGATCAGCCGCTGTTGTTTCCCAGTCGGGCGGGTGGACCCGGCATGCCTCGCGACTGGCCGAGCGAGAATATCGACTACATCATGCTCAGCGCTCTCTCCAGTTCGCCCAATCAGCTCTACTACTTGCCGACCAAGACCGGCATTCCGGCCAAAGACAAGGCCGAGATCCGCAAGTGGCTCGATTGGGGGCGGAAGAACATCGCGTACCTCAAGGTCCGCAAGGACCTGCCCGACTGGCCCGCGCCGGGCAAGGTCGACGGCTCCGCTCACATCGTGGGCAATGGGGGAGTGGTCTTCCTCTTCAATCCGGGGAAGACTGCTTTGCAGGGACAGTTTGCATTGACCGAGGAGAGCATCGGTTTGAAAGGCAACGGCAACTGCCGGGTGGCCCAGGAATATCCACCATCAGATCGCGCGGTCCGTGTCGCGTCCGGGAATACGGTCCGTTGGGAAGTACCGGGACAGACGCCAGTGATCCTGCGAGTGGAGCTGCAACCGCCGTGAAGAACGAAACGATTGAGATCGCGTTCGACCTAGAGGCCGAGATTCGCGAGATTGCGGCGGCATGCCGCGTGCCGGAGGCCAAAGCCAGGCCGGCCGCACAACTGCTGATCGAGGGAAACACGATTCCCTTCATCGCCCGATACCGCAAGGAGCGGACTGGCGGGCTGGATGAGGCCGCTCTGCGTGCGATCGAGGACGCGATCCAATACTTCCGCGAGTTGGCCGAGCGCAAGGCCACCGTGCTCAAGACGATCCACGAACAAGGCAGACTTGACGAGCCGCTTCGCAACCGAATCCTCGCCTGCCGCGACAAGAAGGAACTCGAAGAACTCTATCTTCCCTTCAAACCGAAACGCCGCACGCGAGCCACGATCGCCCGGCAGCGCGGGCTGGAGCCGCTGGCCGGGTTCCTCAAGCGGCAAGTCAATTCGGGCGCCGGTCGGGAGGAGGTGCTCCGGCCCTACATCAACCCCGGCCAGGACGTTCCCGATGGCGAATCCGCCCTGCGCGGCGCCTGCGACATCGTGGCCGAGGACTGGGCCGACAACGCCGAAATCCGCGCCGTGGTGCGCGAGGCCATGCAGCAGGGACTCCTCGCCTCCGCGGTCCGCCGCGAATGGGCTGAGAAGCCGAGCAAGTTCGAGATGTACTACGACCATCGCGAGCCCTTGGCCAAGGTCCCGTCGCACCGCTACCTGGCCATGCGCCGCGGCGAGTCCGAAGAGGTGCTCCGCGTGGGGATCGAGATGGACCAGGAAGCCGTGATCCGGCGGGTCGCCGGGCGCCTGGTCACCAATCCATCGTTCCTCTTCCGCCGCGAGCTGCTCGACACCGCGGCCGACTGCTGCCAACGGCTCTTGCTTCCGTCGGTCGAGGCGGCCCTTCTAGGCGAAATGAAGGACACGGCCGACGAGGAGGCCATTCAGGTCTTCTCCCAGAACCTTCGCGAATTGCTCCTGGCGCCGCCGGCCGGGCAGCGGGCGGTGCTGGGGATCGATCCGGGGTTTCGCACGGGCTGCAAGGTCGCGGTGGTCGACGCGACGGGCAAGTTTCTTGAAAATGCCACGATCTACCACACCCCGCCCCACAACAAGACAAAGGAAGCGGCCGAGATCATCCTCAAGCTCGTGGCCCGGCACCACGTCGAACTGATTGCGGTGGGCACGGGCACGGCGTCGGG
>CAZFKF010000516.1:0-4696 GCA_964518805.1 uncultured Planctomycetaceae bacterium
CACAGCCGGACGAGTGCTGGCCGGAATGGGTGCAACCGCCGTGCCCGGCCTGGCGGAGCTGCTCCACGACGGCGACAAAGAGGTCCGCCGTCTGGCGGCCGAGGCGCTGCGATTCCAGGGCGAAGAGGCCGTGGCGGCCGTGCCCGCCCTTGCCGAGGCCCTTCGCGACGAAAACGCGTCGGTCCGTGAGGCCGCGGCCCATGCCCTGGGCCACATCGGCCAGAAGGCCCATGCCGCGATTCCCGCACTGGCGGAAGCCGTGAGGGACCGCGACCGAGCGGTCCGCTCCTCGGCGGCGCGCTCGCTGGCGTTGATGGGAAAGGAGGCCATCCCCGCGTTCGTCTCCACCCTTGCCGATCCCGATCCCAACGTTCGAGAGTTTGCCGCGCGGGCCCTGCGGTTGCTCGGCGGCGAAGGCGCCATCGGGGCGCCGATCGGTGGAGGCAGCACAACCAGTTCCCGATAAGACACCGGGAAACCGGGGAAACGGCTTTCATCGCACGTTGCCCGCCCGCAGGCGATTCCCATCCCACGGTTTCGCCGCCTTCCCCTCGTTACTGCCGCGTTTCGCGCACGTAGTCCTCATAGCGTTGAACCGCTTGCTCGTCGGTCAGTCCGCGGGCGACAATCAGCCGGCAGCGGGCGTGCGCGGCCTTGCCGGCGGGCAAGTCCCGGCCGAATAGCGATAGGTAGATCGAACGGTATCCGCCGCCGTCCGGCGCGGCCGGGTTCCAAGGGCTGGAGATCGCGAAGCAATCGCCCGGAGGGCACATCATCAGGGCCACCAGCCCGTGCGAGGCGTCGCGACGCATCAGAATCGGCGCCGCCAGCCATCGCTCGATCGCCCAATCGACCGGATTGGAGCCGAGCTTCCAGCGGCCATCCTGGATCATGCGCACCGCCTCGTCGTCTCGCGGAAACATCACGTAGCCGCCGGTCGACGACGGCTTCCGGTCGACCGGAACGAATCGCGGCGGCGTCTGCGCGTCGGGCCGCAAATAGACCGAGGCCAGAAACGTCTTCGTGAAGTACGACGACATGAACAACTCGAACTGCAGCATGTCGCGCTGGGGGGTGACGGTGACTTCCAGGTCCAGCGTGTCGGGCGTCTTCCAGCGGTAGACGCCGACGATCTCCACCGGATGCTCTGCCGCAGGCAGCCAGCGGACCTCCACCGCACCGTCGGCAAGCAGCTTGGTTTGTGTGGGCCAGTCGCGGGCGCATTCGCCGTGACGCTTGTTGCGCTCCAGCACCCGGTAGAAACTGAAGATGCCCGGCGCGTGGACCAACTCCATGTGCGACTGGCTGTCGACCATGGGATAGAGCCCTTGGTAGTGCCCGTCGGCCTTCAGCCGGCCCCGGAACGCGCCCGTGTCGAACTCATACAGCCCGGGTCCGCCAGACTTGAACGCGAGGTGCGGCGGACCGGCAGAAACGTTGGCCGCGGCAAACAGCAGAACGGCGGAACACGTGAGCCTCAACATTGTCGGTACCTCATTGGGACAAACGAACGAGTGTTGTTGTGATGAGTTCTCATTACAGACCGCCCCCGTCCGAAAAGGAACCTATCGGTAGATATCTTCCATCTGCCAGGCGTCGAACGACTGGAGCACGGAGTCGGCGCCGACGGACATGAGCGAAACGCCGTCGCTCGCTTCGCGACTCGGGAACACGCGGACGGCGGCAACCTGACGGCCGGCGACGAAGACCTCGATCACGCTGCGGTCGACAAAGACGCGGATTTCCACCGGATCATTCGGCGGGACGTAGACGTTCGCCTGTTCCACCGGTCGAATGTCCATGGCGGTCATGGACGACCGGCTGGAGTCGATCTCGACGACACTGTCGTTGCCCGGATTCAGGCGGTCGCTGTAACCTCGATTGCGGTAGAAGCGCACGGTGGTGGCTTCCTCCCGATGCTTCGACCGGAAGAAGTTCATTTCCACCGTCGAAGCGTCCTGCGCGGCGAGTACGAAGCGGAACTCCATCGATCGGCCGTGGACGTCGTCGAAGACGACCTCCCGGTTGGCGGCAAGCGTGACGTTCCTCTTTTCGACGTGTTCGCGACGCAGGCATTTCAGCGACGGATGCGGGTGAACGGCGATTTCGTTCGGATTCACCAGTGTGACAGAATACGGCAGGGACATGATTTGCGTCCAGCCTCGCGTTCTCTCGCCGTGATTCATGTTGAAAATGCCGATCAGTCCTCCCTGGCCGTCCGGGGTAAACGACGGCGCGTGGACGCCGCAGGGCCACGACGCTCCGTGGTTGAATTTGCCGCCGTAACCGGTGTAGAACTTCCTCTGCTGCGTGTCGTACTGTCCGAGAAGGAATTTGCCTCCGCTGGTGTGGCTGTAGTGAATCAGGATGTGCCGCCGCGTCGCTGGGTCGTCTTGGGGGCCAATCGGCCAGAAATACGGACACGCCCCGTCGTCGAAGATGCGCGACACGTAATCGTCCTCGACAAAGGGATGGACGTACTTCCACGACGCGAGGTCTTTCGACTCGAACAGAAACCACGCCGGCCGTGGAACCTGCAAGCGGCCTTTCGGCAGCGTTCCCGCGGACAGCAGATAGTACGTGCCGTCTTGCTTCCAGACGCAAGCGTCGAAAACGGAGTAGGGCTTCCGCTCGGTCGGAAGCGGAATCACGGCGTCGTTGCCCACTTTCTTCCAGTTCAACAGCAGCGGGTCCTCCGACGTGGCGATCATCACGCCACACTCGTTTCCGAAGTAGGCCGCGATCGCCCGGTCTTTCTCCAGATAGACCGAGCCGGACCAACTCCCCTGTTCCGGGCCGGGGTAGATCGCCGGCGGCAGATCCTTCCAGTGAACGAGATCCTCGCTGTAGGCATGCCCCCAGTGCAGTTGATTGTCCGTTTCCGGCGGAACCCACTGATAGAACAGGTGCCACTTGCCGCGCCAGAACGATAGTCCGTTCGGGTCGTTCAGATATCCTTCCGGCTGGACGAAGTGATAGATGGGCTTGTGCGGGTTCTTGACATCTCGGGCTCGCGCCTCGGCGAAATGCTTCAGGAGCGGATTGTCTCGGAGCGCCTTGAACTGCCCCTCGAGCGTCGTCGGAAACGCGAATCTCGGAAGCCGGGAAACCGTTTCCGTCGTCTTGGCGAGGAACGATCCGTGCTTCGGCCCGATCACCAGCGCACCACCTTCCATCTTGACGTCTCCGCGAATCCGCACGAACTTCCAGTTCCCCGTGCGGTCCTTCGCCTCGCTGCCGGTGAAGTCCCACCACGCCCACGGCTCCAAGCCATTCAGCGGCTTGCCCGGTTTCAGCGCGGCAATCGTCTTCGCGTCCAGCGCCTTGGGATAGATTCGGGCGTCCTGGATCTTTCCGACGAAACAGTCCTGCCAATTCGCCTTGTGCCGGGGACCGATGAGGAGGGTCGCGGTCTTGTCAAACACTTGCGGGCTCTCCGGCATTTCGTACGAGGCGTACCTTTCCCCATTGCGGTAGATCGTTACGCGGCGCCCTTCGTAGACGATCGCCACCTGGACGAAATGATCGGGTCCGGCGGTCTCTGCCGCGTAGGCATCCTGATTCCGCTCGGTCCGTCTTCCGAGGGTGCTTCCGGCCATCCACTTGCCCGGCACGTATTCTCCGAAGACGACGGCGTCAAAGGCGTCCGGATTCGCCATGTCGACCGTAAGCGCCGAGCCTCCTCGCTGGGTCACATTCGCCGGAGCCGCCCAGACGACCATCGTCTTGTCGGTGATCGCGCTCTGTGCGGCCGCAGGTCCCGCCGCGGCGAGGATCAGACTAATTCCACAACACGGGAGAAGCCAGCGTTTCATTCTCGTTCCCCTCTTTCCGGTCTCCGGCAAAAAGTCCAGCATTCCGACGTCCAGATAACGCTCGACGCGGCTGGGATGGCCGTGAGCGGCCAGCAGGTTTCCGCCGATGCGGAAGGACGCAGTGCCCTCCGCGCTCAGGTCGATCATCCTATCGCCGTCCAGGGCGTTCCGCAACGCTGGGCACGGGGTTCGCCGGGGGGCCGTGGGCCGATTCCCAAAGTTCGTCATTCGGCCTGGTGAGCTGGGCTCTCAATCATCCCGGCTCGTACTGGGGCGACGACACCAATGGCTCGGTGGGCACGCCGGGTGGCCCCGATAGCTGTGCTATCGGGGTGCCGAAGGCACACGACGTTTCGCCAACGCCTCTTGCCGCTGGCGCGGCCCAGATAGCCGAGCTATCTGGGCCACCCGCGCTCAGCCTGGATTGGTTCCTATTCGAGGAGCCCGATGCCATGCAAGTCCCAGCAACGGACCTCGCAGGCGGGGATCGCCTTCTTTAGTTCCGTAACGCCCTGGGGCGTCACGCCGTTTCCAATCGTCACCTCGAGCGATGTCAGCTTCTTGAGACCGCCCAGACTCCTAATCCCGGCATCGGTGATCTGTGTTCGACTGAGGTCCAAGCTCACCAACTCTCGGCATTCTCGAAGATGAACGACTCCCGCATCGCCGATACGCGTAGCAGAGAGTCGAACGTGCCTGAGTTCTCGCAGTCCATCCAGATGGCGAAGACCGGCGTTAGTAACCAATGTACCTCCCAACCGTAAGAACGTGAGATGAGGCAGATGGGCGATCTGCTCCAAACCCGAATCGCCAATCGGATGACCGTCAAGGTCCAGAGATTTCAGACGAGGTAACTCGGAGAGCACGCTGAGGCCGGCATC
>CAZFKF010000517.1:0-4695 GCA_964518805.1 uncultured Planctomycetaceae bacterium
AACGCTTTATTCCGGCTGCTCCATGCGAAACGTCTACCTTCTCTTCGCCCCGTCGAATGGAATCTGATCGAGCCGCAACGAGGACACACCCGCCCCGTCGGTCCTGCTGTCACCGATCAGCAGAAAGCCTACGACGAGAACGCATCCCAGCAGGAAGCACCCCAAGACAAGCGATCCCACGGCCATCGACCGCGTCCAGCGCATCCCGACCCGTCTCGAACTCGTCTGGCTCATATGGGCAAATTCTACCCTTTGCGGGGAGGATTGCCCAGATGGGGAAAACCGGGGATGCGGAGCCTGGTTCAGGGTCGGCGCAAGAGATCCAAGAGCTTTCGGTCCAGCTTGTGTCCGTGGAAATTGTCGTAGGCCACGTCGTCGCGGCCGCTGTCGAGGATGCCGAAGCTGCCGCGAAGGTTCCACAGCGCCCAACCCCAGCCGGCCTCCTTCCAGAGTTCGAGATAATCGCGGGCCCAGGCGAGCACCACATTGTGCGGGGTTTTGTTGAACGCACCCCATTCGCCGACCATCACGCCAACGCCCCTCGCTTCCAGTTTCTTCCACGGTTCGATCCGCTCCTTGCGGAGCACGTCGCGATCGATCGTGCGACCGCCCTCTTTCAGCGGCCATGTGGGCTTCGCGAACCGTTCGCCGTGGACCCAGGACGCCTGGTAGTGGCTGATGGGCATGGGCAAGTAGCCCCGCGTCGCTTGGGCGATTCCCAGGTCCGCCAGTTCGAGGACCGGATCGTTGCCCCAGGACAGCCCGTCGGCAATCACCAGACGCTCGGGATCTTCGCGGCGGATCGCGCCGACCACGCGGCGGACCACTTGGGCGTACTTGTCTGGGGCGATCCGGGCGGGCTCGTTGACCAGGTTGAAGCTCAGCCGACGCGGCGGAATCCCCCTGTAACGGCGGGCGAACTGCGACCACTGGAAGTCGAACTGCTTCTGGGCCTCGTCGGACGTCCAGAGATCGAGCCTTTCGGGAGGCTGCGCCACCGTGTAGCCCGGCGCCCGGTGCAGGTTCAGCGACACGTGGACCCCGTGCTTCTTGCCGAACTCGACGACCTGGTCGATCTCCGAGAGCGTCTGTTCTTTGAGCTTGTAGGGATCGCGCGGATCCGTCCAGCAGCGATAGTCCATGGGCAGGCGGGCGAATCCGAAACCCCACTCGGCCATCCAGCGGAAATCGTCCTCCTCGAACGGCTTGTTGCTGCCGGCGTTAAATTTCTCCAGCAGGTTGAAACCGCACCACCTCGGCAATCGTCGGGCAAGATTCAACGTCACGTCGTTTCGCAGGGTCAGCCGATCGCGGCGTCGCTGCTCCTCGGCCAGTGGATTCGGCTGCCGGTCCGGCGACCGATTGCCACCGGATGGCTCGCCCCCTTCGGCGCGCAAGGTCGTGGCCAAGGCCGCAGCCGCCCCCGTGGCGGCCATCGTGAGGAATTCGCGTCGACGCATGGCTTGTCCTTTCCGTGTGAGCCAGACGCTCCCGATCGGAACATTCTAAGGCGCGTCGGGCGGTCTGCGGTAGGCGACACGGGGAATCTTGCGGGTCTTGCGTTCTCGCAACCGTTCGCTCGGGAATAACCATCGTGACCGGATCATTCCGCCGGAAACCTCCCCATTGGAGTGGTTTTGGCGCGGCGGACGGTTCATCTTCGGGCGATCAGACCGCGATTCTTGACCTAGAGTTGCGCACTTATCCAAGGACTTCTCTTCATGGGTCTCGCCTATGCCAGGTCAGGCAAAAGGGCGGGGAGTCCGCAAGCGAGGTGGCACACGTGAACGGCATCGAGATTGAGCAACTTCGTCATCTCATCGAGGACACGCTCCGCAGGGTGGGGATGTCCGACATTCCCTGGTACTGCGTCGTGGAGCCGTCCTCCGAACGTCAACGAATGGCGGCGGAACGCCGGCCAGCGCATCGGAGCATACGCGTCGTTTGGAAACGGCGAGAAAGAGTGCTGGAATTCTTCGATTTGCGTGGCGATCGGTTCCAGACCGTGTCGATCTCCAACGATCGGCCTGAGGGGCCCGTAGAGATGTCCGTGGCGGGATCGAGTGCGTAGGACTTCTGCGGCATGGGCCCAATCGCCGGGCAAACGCTACACCACGACGGTGCGACCGCCCTTACCGGCCGACACGCCGAAGACCAGGTACTCGACCCCTTCGTTGCCCTGGGCACGCATCTGGTGCACCTCGAGGGGCTGGACCAAAGCCACGTCGCCGCGGGCCAGCACGTGCGTTTCCGCACCGGCTGTCATTTCCGCGGCTCCTGACAGGATCACGAACACCTCCTGCATGTCCTCGTGATGATGGGCGGCGAACTCCTTGCCAGGAGGCAGCGTCGCCCAATTGACCATCTGGACCGCGCCGGCCTGGAAATCGGCCCGTTCCAAAAGAACCCTCTTCCAGACACCGGGGTCGCGGGGGTCTTCGTGGCTGGCCGGGACAAGCGGTCGGTCCGCCGAGTGAACGATCTTCATGGTGCTATCACAACCTGATTGCAGGAAGAGCGCGTCGCGGGTTGCTTCGCGCCCGCATAACCATACCATTATTGACGATTTCCACGCAATCCAGAGACCGCGTTCCTCTTCCAATGCCGGGGACGCGCTGATAGAATGAAGGGTGAGGTTCTTGGGAGAAGTCTCGTTCGGCAGGGGCCTCTTTCGATCACGCCTTTGGTGTGAGGGCTCTGAGTCTCGTACGATGCTCAAGGCCTCGGGCGGGATGGTCTAGTCTTCGTTGTCTTCGTTCGTTTCCGTCGCATAACCGCGAAGAAAGTGCGCGCACAGGTACCGTAGCGTTTGCGCAGCACTGGGGCCAGGACTTGCTCGGCGAGCAGCGCATCGGGCAGGGTTCCTGGCCTTTTTTGCGTACCATCGGGGCACTCTCTTTATGGCGGACTTCGTCCAGCAGCGCCACAAACCGCCCGTGACCTTGGAGCGTCCCCGCGAACTCGTCGTCGCGTGTCCGCCCCTTCGGAGCAATGTGAACCTCTCGCGGATCGTTCGCACCGCGGGCTGTTGCGGCGTCGGGCGACTGGTTTGCTGCGGGAATTCTCGGATCGATCGCGAAATCGCCCGGGATACAGGCAGCGCGCTTCAAATCGAATTCCATCGCACCTTGCCGCCGGTGCTGCAGAAGCTTCGCCAAGAAGGCTACCAGTTGGTGGGGCTGGAGCAGACGACAGAGGCCGAGTCGCTCTACAGCTTCACCTTCGCGCGACGAACCGCCCTCGTCGTCGGTAGCGAGCGTCAGGGCATCGAGCCTCCAGTGCTGAAGCTCTTGGATCGCGTGGTTGAAATCCCGGTCTATGGCCTCCCTTTCGCCCACAATGTCGCGACCGCGACAGCCATCGCGCTGTACGAGTACTGCCGACAATACCCGACGGGCTGAGAGGAGACGCGTCGAACCGTCGCCTCGAAGACGATCATCGCGATGGCCGGCCCCAGGCCGTTTCCATCCTTTGCTGCCTGGAGCCTGTCCCGAAGTCCCCGCTCCGCCTTGCTCCGTCCCCCTTCTTGACGCTGGTGCGCCGGGCGTGTTAGAGTGGTTCGTTTGGAGCCAGCTCCGTTGGGGGAGCTGAGAACTTGTTCGCACTCGCGGAGGTGTCTACTCGTGCCCGGTACCAGCGTCATTGGATTGCAGTGGGGCGACGAAGCCAAGGGGAAGATCGTCGACCTGCTGACCGAGCAGCACGACCTTGTGGTCCGCTACCAAGGGGGGGCGAACGCGGGGCATACCGTCGTTACCGGCGGACAAACCTACAAACTCTCCTTGATTCCCAGCGGCATCTTCAGGCCGCAGGTGCAGTGCGTCATAGCCAGCGGAGTCGTGGTGAACCCCGCTACGCTCCTGGCAGAGATCGACGGGTTGGTCAGCCGCGGCGTTTCGGTGGCGGCAAACCTCAAGGTGAGCGACCGCGCGCATGTCATCTTCCCTTGGCACATGGAAGAAGACCGGGCCCTGAATGACCGGTGCACCAGCGGAGAGGCAATCGGCACCACCATGCGTGGCATTGGGCCCTGCTACCGCGACAAGGTGGGCCGATCGTTTGCGGTTCGTCTCGGCGATTTGTACCGCCCCGACTTCCGCCAGCGCGTTGGCCAAATCACCGAGGCCAAGAAGCAGATGCTGGCGGGGCTCGAGCCGAACGTGGAGCCGACTCCTCTGGATGCGGACGCCATTTGCGCCCAGTATTCGGGCTTCGCCGAGCGTCTCAGGCCGTTTGTGACCGATACCACGGCGCTGTTGTTGGATGCCTGCGATGCCGGCAAGAGGATTCTCTTTGAAGGGGCTCAGGGAGCCCTGTTGGACATCGACCACGGAACCTTCCCCTTCGTAACATCCAGCAACAGTTCCGGGGTGGGTGTGTCGAGCGGTTCGGGCGTCCCGGGGCGGTTCGTGAATCAGGTGATTGGAGTTGTTAAGGCCTATTCAACCCGGGTCGGTGGGGGCCCGTTCCCGACCGAACAGGATAACGAAACCGGACAGCACATCCGCGAGCGAGGCAATGAGTACGGCACCGTTACGCGGCGTCCGCGACGGTGCGGTTGGTTCGACGCCGTGGCGGCGCGATATACCGCCCGACTGAGCGGGGTGGACTCGTTGGCCGTGATGCTCCTCGACGTGCTCAGTCAACTGCCGGAGTTGAAGGTCTGCGTGGCCTACGAACTGCACGGGTGCCGCA
>CAZFKF010000518.1:0-4689 GCA_964518805.1 uncultured Planctomycetaceae bacterium
AAGTAGGTGACGATGGCACCGGGGAGGTATTGTCGTGACGACCCGATCCGAAACCCCCCGACGCCCATTACTATTCGGTTGCGTCACGTTGGCCGTTCTCGCCATTTGCCTCTTGGCTTGGGTCGGATGGCGAGTCTTCCCGTTGTATCGATACGGCCAGCGGTCACAGCGAATTTGGGAGAAACTCTACGCCCTCAAACAACGACGACCTCCTAATGTCACTCCCCGGCTGTGGGAAGAGTCTGTCGGATGGGCCGTCACCGCCCACTCGAACATCTGCTTCTCCGAAGGGCACGCCAGCTACGAGGCGATGTGCCGGTTCGAGGAACAATTGGATGAGAAGCTGAAGGGGGAGGTTGACCTTGCGACGATTCAGTGGATTGGTGATCGCCTTGCCGAGACAGGGCCTCACGGGCAGCGATACATGGGCGAGTGGCGAAAGCAATGGAAGACCCTCCAGGAATGGTGGAAACAAGAAACACCGCCGGGCCAGTAGAGTCCTTTGTAGGTCGTAATCACCGATGATCAGCAACATCTTCACCCCCGGTCCCAACGCAAGCACCGTTCGATCAGCCGATGGCAAGGTGCTGACGCCTCCCGAGGGCTGGACGCTGCTGCCGCCCGGCGATGCTGCTCTCACCCGAAGGGTGAAGGCCGCTGGCGATCACTGGGTCGTCCAAGAGAAGAAGGGCCGGAAGGTCTTCTCACGGGGCGTGTGGGCACCCGCAGCGACTATCGAACGCATACGAGTCGAACTGAAAAGCGAGCGAGCCACCGAAGGATACGCCAAGCGCAAGGAAGCCGATGCCCGACGCCGGGACAAGGCCCAGGCCGAGTATGTCGAGGACTTCCACGCCGCCGTCGTCACGTTCCTGGCATTCCATCCCAAGCACGCCGATCTCGCCCACCGGTTCGCCCGTGCTGTGGCTGATCATGCCACGCCGGTCGGCAGCGGGACTGTTGCCCGGACAAATCGAATCCCAGTGGAGCAGCGTGCCGAAGCGGCCGTCATTGCCTGGATGCGGCACCATACCTCGGCCTACGAATCGATGAAGATCCCGAGGATCAAGGGCAAGCGGCGGGAGGTGCGCCGGATGCTGGCTCAGCGATCCCAGGAGTTGCTTGGCCGATATCGCCGAGGAGAGGCGGTTGGGGAGGAGTGCCCGCTGAAGAGTGCGTTGGCGGGCAGGTGAGTGGCCAACTCGGCGAATTGACAGCGAGGATGAAGAACAATGCGAAGCGAACTCGACAAGATGCTGGCGGGAGAACTGTACGACCCGCTCGATCCGGCTCTCGTTCAAGCACGGGAGCGGGCCAGGGATTTGTGCCAGGACTTGAACGCCACACGAGAGAAGGATACCGAAGTCCGACGCCGCATTCTGAAGGAACTGTTCGGAAAGGGTGGGGAGTCGGTCTGGATGCAGCCGCCGTTCTTCTGCGACTACGGATCGAACATCCTGCTTGGAGAACGAGTCTACTTCAACTTCAACTGTGTCGTCCTCGACGTGTGCCGAGTCACCATCGGAGACTTCACCTTGTTCGGCCCAGCGGTCCAGATTTACACGGCCACCCACCCAATGAACGCCGAACTGCGGCGGAAGCAGGAGTTCGCTAAGCCCATCGAGATCGGCCCTGATGTGTGGGTTGGGGGTGGAGCGATCATCTGCCCCGGCGTGAAGATCGGCTCAAAGGCCGTCATCGGGGCTGGGAGCGTCGTTACCCGTGACATACCGGGCAGCGTGTTCGCTGCCGGAAACCCTTGCCGGGTAATCCGGGAGATCACAGAGTGAAGGCCGAGTTGCGGAAACATGGTAGCACGTCGTAGTGTCAACCAGTCGGATATCGTTGTGGAGAGAGACATGCGGGTTCAAGATTTGTTTTCCCTGCGAGGGCAAGCCGCACTCGTCACGGGAGGCGGGGCGGGCATTGGCAAGGCCATTTGCCTGATGTTCGCTGAAGCTGGTGCCGACATTGCCTGTACCGACCTCAAATTGGACGAGGCGGAAAGTGTGGCGTCGGAGTGCGGCAAGTGTGGTAAACAAGCGTTGGGATTGAAGCTCGACGTGATGAATGAGCCTGAACGCTGTGCAGCGGTTGAGCGGGTCGTGAAACATTTCGGGAAGCTGACCATTCTTGTGAACAACGCCGGAGGAGGTGGCCCGAAGCCGTTCGAAATGCCCATGAGTGATTTCGAACGGGCATTCCAATTGAACCTGTTCTCCGTGTTCCGCATGTGTCAGCTTTGTGCCCCGCACATCAAGGCTGCCGGGGGTGGAGCCATCATCAACATCAGTTCGATGGCGGGCCAGAACAAGAACACACGCATGTGCTCCTACGGTGCCTCGAAGGCAGCCGTCGATCACCTGACCAGAAACATGGCTTTCGACCTGGGGCCAGACAACATTCGAGTGAACGCCATTGCACCCGGAGCAATCCGCACGGCTGCTCTGGCAACGGTGCTGACACCCGATGTCGAGGCCGCAATGCTGAAACACACGCCACTTGGGCGATTAGGTGAAGGCACCGACATCGCAGCGGCGGCAGTCTATCTGGCGTCACCGGCCTCGTCATGGGTCAGCGGTCAAGTGCTCACGGTCAGTGGTGGTGGGATTCAGGAACTCGACTAGGCTTGGGGGAATGCTGGAGAAGCAAACCAACCGCCTCCTCCACCCATCCGCTGTGCCAGTCGTGTTTACGCTCGGGGCCGTCTTGGTAGTCGTGGGGAATGCCGAACTTCTGGAGCAGAGCGTGGGTCTCCTGGTGTTGCTGACGGAAGTTCCCGTACCCAAGCAGAATTACCCGCTTGGAACGCCGCAACTCGTCCGCCCGCCGCTGGAGCAACTTCGTGATCTGGTACTTCTCGAAGTTCTCCAGCGTCCCAAATATGCCTTCCATCCCGAATTGGTCGGGCTTGTCTTTCATGAGCGGAGCATCCCAGGCGACGGCCTTCCCGAAAACGTCCGGGTGACGCAGCAACAAGCTCAAGGCCCCCCAACCCGACTTGCTGAAGCCCAGGAGAAACCGTCCTTCAGGTTCCTTCTGGACCGGATACCGCTCCTCGATGAAAGGTACGACGACCTTGAAGAAGTGCGCCTCTTGCCGGATCTCGGGATCGGTCGGATGGTCAGCGTACCAGGGCAGGTGCGAGAACGTCGGAGTGACGAAGATCACTCGATGCTTGTTGTGGAGATTTCGCTGCTTCACCTCCATGAGCCCGTCGCCATAGCGGTTCTCGCTGCGTGCCTCCACGGGAAGGACGTAGACGACCGGGTATCCCCTGCCGTGTTCAAGTCGATCCGGCAGGAGCACCTTGATTTCCGTTCGACCTGCTTGGTACGGCGAAACAACGGTATGGGTCAGGACGCCATCTGGGCCATGTGCGGCGTCAGAAACCGTCGCCGCCGCCTGGGGAACGGCTATCAGTGCAGCCAAGAACAGGATGCCCAGGGCGTTCATCACCTACCCTCCCAATCCTCGTAGAACTGCCGCAGAAAGTCTTCCATGAACTGG
Source organism: uncultured Planctomycetaceae bacterium (assembly GCA_964518805.1). GTDB lineage: Bacteria > Planctomycetota > Planctomycetia > Pirellulales > Thermoguttaceae > CALFBP01. The sequence goes on from CAZFKF010000518.1 coordinate 3,511, forward strand.
TGCCGCTTCTCGGCAGTTGGTCACTCGGTCTCGGGTCGTCAACGACGGAAGGTCCGCCACACTGACGAAAGGAACAACACCCAGCCAACGATCATTCCGCCCACCCAGACGACAAGGAATATCGGGATCTTCAGAAATACCGCCAATGGTTGGAAAGCGGTTGAAGTAACCGTAAATGCTGTCGCATAGAGCAGCCATCGCTGCCAGGGTAGCGGCGTTCGAGTCTCCGGTACAACCGCATCGACCTGAGTAGCCTCTCGCTTCAGGGAGAATAGAAGTAACACAATGAAGACAACGTAGCAGCCCCAAATCGTCGCCTGGGAGCCGATCCCCGGCAGCTTCTCGGGCCGCAATAGGATGCCCAGGCCGATGTACTGTGTGGCTAGCAAGAACGCCAAGATCCCGAGTTCCCAACCTCGGGGGAGCAATTGCGACAGCGTGAAGAGCCGTCCCTTCGTAGCCCTCTCCCACAACACAACCAGAATTAGCACGAAGCCCGAAGTCGAGACGGTCGAGCCGATAGTGTGGAGCAAGGACGGCGAGTTGGCGGTCTGGATGATGCCGCAGGCGGCTGCGAGCACGACGGTAAACCATCGCTCGTCAATCCAGCGTGCAAGACGGGGCTTGAGCGTTGACGTAGCCTGCCCGGAGCTTGTCAGCAGTCGCTCTACGGCCACCAAAGGGACAACGAAGGCCATCACGGCGTGGTAGAAGAGCACCAGCATCATCGTCTCGATGATGGCTATGCCGCCGAGCATTGCGGGATTCTCGTTCCACGGCGGACTCCACAGGACTTTGGTGATATACGCCTCGTACAAGCCGAAAATTGCTCCGGCGAAGAAGAGGGATGCGAACAGCGGCCGGGGGTGCCGTAGCACGATGCAACCCAGCACCAAGATATGGAGGGCGTAGAGCGGGCAGGTAACCAAGACGCTGAACGGGTCGAAAAAAGGGAACATCGACGAGCCAACCGTGACTTCGGCGAAGAACACCGAGAAGGCTCCCAGGATCACCCAGAAGAACAGACGAATTCTCTGAGACGGACAATCCGTCCCCAGGTCCGGGGTGTCGGCATCATCGACGGCAGAGGTGGTCACGTTTGTCTGCATCCTCACGTCTTGGATTACCACTCTACTGGAAGACTCGTTTCAGGGCGGGCAAGATGAAGAGACCATACAC
>CAZFKF010000519.1:0-4688 GCA_964518805.1 uncultured Planctomycetaceae bacterium
AAAAACGGCAACCATTACTTGCGGCTGGAAGCTAGTCCTTTCACCCGCCCAGGTCCAGCCCGAGCGGCTTGAAGTGCTCCGCCGCCACGGCCGCGTTGGCCAACACGATCTCTTCGCTGATTCCCATGCGGATCGGATACCAACTGCACCACAGGGCGTTGGCGCCCGTGCGCGCCGGCAGCCTCCCGAGCGAGGCAATCGCGTCGCCGTAACGTTCCAGGCCGGCGTGGGGACTGGACTCGGCCGAGATCCAAAGCGGCTCCAAGGCGATCGACTGCCCGGCCGGCAGGATTCGGCCGCCGTAGTTCAGGACGGCCGAGAGCGAGACGCCCCCGTCGCCGAGGCGGTATCCGGCCTGAATGTGCGGCGCGCCTTCCAAGGCGGCGAGAAAACCGATCGTCAGCCCCGCAGCCGGTTGTGTACCCGACAGGGCGAGGGTACCCGACGCCTGATAGGACTGACTCGCGTTGGCCAGCGTCTCGATGCCTGCGGCAGGCCGGCACGGGGGCACCATGCCCGGAAATCCTGCCGCCGCCGGCGATTGCATCAGTCGGCCCAGATGCCACCAGCCGCGCGTCTCGGGCCCGAGGTGCGCCATGCGGGCCTCGCCGAGCACCAAGTCGCGGCCGCTGTTGTTCGTCAGTTTCCCGAGCACCACCGCGGCCGGCTTCCCGTCGTAGACCCTGAGGAGACGTTCCACGACAATGGGGCCGGGCCAGCGCTGGCGAATCTGGAGGCCGCCACCCAACGCGTCGGCAAACGGCTCGGTCACCGCCGGCACGCTGTTTTCCGCAAGCTTCTGCTCGCCCGCGTGGACGGCGAAGCCGACGCGTCTCACGGCCGCATCGACCGGCGGCAACCAAATCGCATCCCAGGTTCCATCGCGCTCGTCCAACCTTACGACCAGGCGCTCGTTTGCCACGCGCACTTGCGGCCCCTCGCGTCCGGCCGTGGCTTTGTCCGAACTGGGCGTGCCAACCGCCTGTCGAGCGGCAGCCATTTCCACCGCTCGGACCGGCCAGGCGCGTCGAGCGCGTTCCAGACAGGGCGCGACCTGCTGGACCGCCGCCAACAGCCGCTCGGCCTTCCCGGCCAACTCCTCGCGACTTGCCGCATCCATTGCGTCCCACTGGGCGAATCGTTCCGCGGCCCTGCGCAACTCCTCTTGCATCGTGGACACCGACCGATACAACTCCCGCGCGCCCGTTGGCGGCAGCCCCTCGCCGGCAGGCGTTGCGCCGGCCAGTCGCGTGCGGCAGGCATCCAGGCTTCGGCCAACGTGGTCCTTGACCTCGGCGGCCGCCAGCGATGAAAGCGGCGGGCCGTACAGTTCGACCTCGTAGACGTCGGTGTTCGGCGACGGCGGATACGACCCGGTGATCAGCAGACGCACCGCCGGCGTCTTGATGGGCGCGAACGTGGCCACCCAGCGGCCCCACTTGGCGTTTTCCACCGAGGCCACGGTGGTGAACTCCGCCGGCTTGGCTCCTGCCACTTGGATCTGGCCGCTTTGGATTCCGTCGTTGCCGACCGCTTCGCCGAACACGGCCACCGCGGCCACCGGTTGCGGCGCGGCCAGTTCGAGCGTGATCCACTGCGGCCTCTCGCGGCTGGGGTCGACCGAGGCGACCCATTTGGTTCCCCGATCACCGTCCACGGCCCGCCGGGCGGCGTACTGCCCGTCCGAATCGCCGAATACCGACGAGGCCGCGACCCGGGCGACGCTCAACCGCCGCAGCCCCTGGGGCTTCCACGATGCGCCGATTTCTTCGACGCGTCCTTGGGCCAAGACCGATGCGGCCGCGAGAAACGAGCCGACGACTGCGAGGACAGAAGGATTTCGCAAAGCCGCCATGATGTTGGTTCCTCGCCTGGGTCATCCGCGATTCAGTTCCACCATCCGCCCGCCTGCCCGGGCCGACTCGAGGCAGGCGTCGAGCACCTGCTGATTCTTCAGGGCGATGTCGCCCCAGAACGGGTCCGGTTTGCCGGAGAGCGCCAAAGCGGCGAACTGGGCGAACATGTTCGATTCCTGGGCGCCCGGGGCAGCGTTGCTGTACTCGCGCACCGCCAGGCGCTGCGTGTGGTCTTCCATGTTGAAGTCGCATCCCTGCACGTTGAACGCGGGATGGGAAACCTCGAACGCCATCTCGCTGCCGAAATGCGGGAGCACGAAATCGCGCACCAGGAGCGATCCTCGGGTGCCGCCGATGCTGGCCCACTGCTGGATCTCGGCGACGAACGAACAGTAGAAGCTTGCGGACACTCCGCCGTCGAAGAACAACTCGGCGGAGAAGTCGATGGGCACCGGGGCCGGACTGTCCGCGCGACGGTGTTCGGCCAGCATATGGCCGCACACCCGGACCGGCAGTTCCCACTTCATGGCCCAGAGCGTGAAGCAGATGTTGTACCAGCCCAGGTCGCCGAGGCATCCGAGCGGTTCGAGGTCGCTTCGGGTGCGGATGTCGTGGGCGAAGAAGGCGTCGCCGGCGCCGAAGGTGAAATGGGAGACGATCCGCTTGAGCGGCCCGACGCTCGCGCCGTCGTCGATCGCCCTGCGCATGGCGTCCAGCCGGCGGCTGTGCATGAACATCACGCCGTCCATGAACTGCACGCCGCTTGCGCGGCATGCGTCGAGTATCTCGCGCACGTCGGCGGCCGTGGCCCCGACCGGCTTTTCGGACAGGACGTGCTTGCCCGCTTCCGCCGCCCGGATCGCCCAGCGCTTGCGCACCACGGTCGGCAGCGGGATGTAGACGGCGTCCACATCGTTGCGGGCGAGGAGTTCTTCATAGTCCGCGCAGACGTCCGGGGGCGTGTCGAACGGCACGTGCTGCTGGCATTGGGCGACAAATTGCCGGCACCGTTCGACGTCGCGGCTGGCGACCGCAACCAGCGTGCAGTTCGGCGCGTGGCGGATGCCTTGCCAATTCTTTTGCGCAATGCCGGCCGCCCCCAAAATGCCCCAACGACAAATCGGCTCAATCATTCGATCGGACTCCGGTCAGGCAAAGGTTGTTTAGGTTCTGAGAGTCTACCAAAGCGCGCTGGACCCAGCTAGACGCCTGAGAAACGCCGCCGGGCAACGACAGGCCGCGTTTTGGCCGCACGCGGTTGAAGATGCGACGAAGCTGGAACGCCAACCGAGTCTCTCGGAGGCGTCTCAGTCAAAACAGAAGCAAATCGTCGTGTCGCAGTGATGGATACGGCAGTATCCGTTGACTCCGTTCCGCGAACTGCGCCTGCGAAGGACCGTGGTGTGCCCGTTGGAGGAAACGGGGCACGCGATGGGCTCCGGTTCGGCGACGGCGTCTTCGACAGGGGCCGGCGCGGGGATGGGACTCGCCGTGGGTTCCGGCATGGGAGGCTGCTCAACAACATGCTCCGCGGGCTCGGCGCCGCCGATTCGTTCGAAAGTCTCCCAATTCCGTTCGAGCCCCGCGACAATCGTCGGGACGAAATGGGAATCCAAATCCGGAACGTTCCTCAACTCGCATCGCGCGTACCACTCGATCGCCTCTTTCCAGGCCGCGTGCCGCGCGGAATCGTTCCAGCCGGACGCCGGACGGTGCTTCTCAAGGATCGACATGGCCTTGAAATGGTAGGCGTGCACCACCTGCGTTTCGAGCATCGAACGAAGGCCGGGAATCCTGTTCCGCGTCGTGTGTTCCGCCTTGGAAAGGACGTGCGAAGATCCTTCGGGCAGAAGGACCCAGACCTTCGGGGCTGATTTTGCCTTCGAGGAATTCTCGATGGCCGCAAGCGTGGCTTCGCACGAGGTGGCCGAGGGATCGGGAGCAAGCGTGACGCGACGCACGCCCAAGGCAGCCAATTGCTCCCATCGATTCGACGTCAGATCGCTTGCCGGTCCCGCAACCGCGGCCGCCTGCGAAAATCCAAGGCCATGCAACACAAGGGCGTCGAACAGCCTCTCGAACACGAGCAAGTCGTCGAGATGCTTGCCGCCTTGGTTCAATCCAGAGAATGCAACATCCAGCCCCACCAGGGGGGCATGTTCCTTCCAGGGGCCTTTGAATAGGAACTTGGGAGGTCTGTCCCGCGGGTCGCGGGCCCAGAAGCTGAGAATCCGCCCATACCGATCCCGAATCGGTCCGATGAGGCGTCCGACGAGCCGCTTGTCGGCGCACAGGCGCGAGGCCTCGATTTCCTGGGGAGCATAACCGGCCTGCTCCAAGCCGTGTCGCAATGAGGGAAAGTCGGGGAGAAATCCGGCGGGAACGTCCTCCAGGTTTTCGATAGGAAACCCGTGCCGTTCCAAGAAGGCGTCCATCGATTGGCGGACCGCCACGGTAGCGGTGCGCAACCGCTGGCGAGCCCAGGCGTAAAAGGTCTCCAGGAGGCTGGCCACGCGTTCGCGGTGCGCGAGTTCTTGTTGTGCTTCGGGAGTCATTTGCGGCAGATTCTTGCGTGGGATCTCGGCGAGGCGAGCGGCCTTCTCCAGGGCCTTCTCGAGCTCTCCGGTGCCCAAGCGAGGGAATTGGCCGCCATTGAGAAATGCCAGCACGGACTGGCCGCCGCGATGGCAATGATCGAGACACGTCCAGCGCAGCGTTCGGGCATCGACGAGGAACGATCCGGGGTGCGTTTTTCCCCCCGCAAACGGGCAAGGGCCCTGGAGGTACGACTGGTGCCGTCCGTCGAACTTCACGCCACGATAGACCACCGAC
>CAZFKF010000520.1:0-2021 GCA_964518805.1 uncultured Planctomycetaceae bacterium
GGCCTCCGGAGCCGAAGGTTACAGGTTCGAATCCTGTCGGGGATATTAGACTTACGACGATTCCGGGTGCTTCTGTCCGAGAAGTTGTCCGAGAATCGGGTAGAATGGGAAGTGAAAAAAAGGCCCCGTTCTGGCAGGAACGGGGCCCGAAGCGAGCCTTTCGGTCGCCTCTGGTTGTTTCCTACACGACTGGAGGGTTCGCAAAATGCCACATTTCCCCAAGCCGTTTTTCAAGAAGGGCCGCGGCGTCTGGTACGTCGAGATCGACCGCAAGCAGGTCAATCTCGGCTCGGACAAGGACGAGGCCTTCCGCCGTTACCACCAATTCATGTCCCAGCCGCAGCCCAAGTACGTGGCGGCGGATTCTGTCCTGGGGGTGGTGGATGCCTATCTGGAGTGGTGCTCCAAGCACCGCGCGCCGGACACCTACCGCTGGTATCGCGACCGGCTGCAGGAGTTCGCTCGCCACATCGACCCGACGCTCTCGGTGGCGCAGCTTCGGCCTTTCCATGTCCAGCAATGGATCGACGCCCGCGAGGGCTGGGCCGACGGCTCTCGCCGGAACGCCATCCGGGCGGTCAAGCGGGTGTTCAAATGGGCCGAAGAGCAGGGTTACATTGATCGCTCCCCCGTGGCGCACATGAAAAAGCCCAAGGGCGGGAAGCGGGAGATCATCGTCAGCCAAAAGGAATTCGACGAGATTCTCAGCCTTGCCCCGGACCGTGGCTTTCGCGATCTGGTGATCGTCACCTGGGAGACCGGCTGCCGGCCACAGGAATCGCTCATTGTCGAGGCCCGGCACGTTGACTTGGTGAACCAACGGTGGGTCTTCCAGCAGAGCGAGGAGAAGAGCAGGTCTTCGATGCGGGTGGTGTATCTCACCGACCGCGCCTTGGAAATCGTGAAGCGTCTGATGTTCGCGTACCCGGCGGGTCCGCTCTTCCGCAACTCGGACGGCGAGCCCTGGACGGCCGATAGTGTCAATTGCGCTTTCACTCGCATTCAAGTCAGGATGGGTCGCCGCCTCTTGAAAGCCACGAAGGCGGCAAAGGACAAACGAAGGAAACTGCTCTACGTCGACGAGGAGAGCGTCCGGGCGTTGGCGGCGACCATGAGTCGCGAACAACGCGACGGCAAACCGAAGAGCGAGGCAAGACTTCATTGGGAGGCCCGACAACGCCTCACCAACAAGGCGGCGATGGCGGTTGCACCCAAGTATTCGCTCTACGCTTTTCGGCACACGTGGATGAACCGATTGCTCACTTCGGGCGTGGACGCGCTCACCGTGGCGATTCTCGCCGGGCACCGGGATCTATCGACGCTGGCCAGATACTATCAACATCTGTCCCTCAATCCGAAGCACTTGCTTGCACAGGCGAAAAAGGCGGTTGGCTAGATCTTGATGTGTTTGAGGCGGGGGCGGGGAGCCGGCCGCGGCTCCTCGCCCTTTTCAACCCGGCACGATGCAAGGTAGGCATCGAGATCCTCGGTCGAGACGCGGATCGTGCCCCTGCCAACTCCAATCCGGTGGCAGGCAAGTCGGCCGGCGTCGATCAGAGCATAGACGATGCTCTCCGAAACACTGAGCCTTTCGGCGACTTGGCTGACCTTGTACATCATCTGGCCGTTTCACATTCGCGATGTTCTTTTCATGCTGGCAATGTGGGGGAATGGTCGTGGTCGGGTGAGACCGCCGCGAACTTCTCCTGGCGATACGCTTCGCTGAATTGCGTCCCCAGCCAGCGGAAGACGTAGTCGATGACAGATGACGCTCGCCGGATCGTCGGGTCGCGGGTCCAACCGTTGGGCTCGAAGTTGACGTGCTCCAGCTTGCGGGCGAGGGTTTCGACGGGGACGCCGTATTGGAGGGCAAGGCTCGTCAGGATGCCGATCGTGTCCATCAGTCCGCCGATCGTGCTGCCTTCCTTCGCCATCGTCAGGAAGACCTCGCCAGGCCGGCCGTCGTCGAACATGCCAACGGTCATGTAGCCTTCGTGCTGGCCGATCGCGAACTTGTGGGT
>CAZFKF010000520.1:2121-4672 GCA_964518805.1 uncultured Planctomycetaceae bacterium
GGAATCAAGCCTCCAGATCGTAGCTGCCAAACCAGTCCTCACCGATCGCGACGTCCAACCAGCCGTCCAACAGACGCATCGCGTCTGCGACTTCTGAAGGGACCTCTCGGGCAAGCGGGTCGATGCGCAGCAGGCCGAGCTTCTCGACGAGGAAATGGTTGTGAATGGCCAGCAACGCCCGCCAGAGTTCTCTGGTGGGAAGAGGTGGTTGACTCACAAGGGTTTTCAGGTCTATCGTCATTGTCTGTCTCCTATGCTGGCTGCCGGAGTTGTGACCAAGGGGCTTCGGCGGCCGTTTCATGCCCCTCGGCGACGTGTTGTGCGTCGCGGGGAGGCACGCAGGAAAATGGCCGGCTGGCGAACCAGCCGGCGAAAAACCAGGTGTCAAACCTCCTGCACAAACCGGCTCCGCCTCAGTACTCTTCTGGCAGGAGAATCGTGGTGACGGAACGGTCGTACTCGGTAATGATGTAGAACTTCGTTCCGCCCGAACTCACGTAGGTGGAGAAGAGACGAAAGCCGTGCTCCAGCGCGACCTCATTCTCTCTCCGGTCATGTGTGTCCAAGTCGCCCCAGTCGCCGGAAACGTGACGCAGAAGGCCTTCTGTGGCCTCGTGCCGCGTCAGTTCCGCCATCGCTCCAGGGGTCATCACGATTCTTCCTGTCGGGAATTTCCCAGCGGTGATGATTACGGTCATGGCTTGTGTCCTCGGTGAAGGCCGGCCGGACTGCATCCGGCCGGCCGAGTTGGTCATCCGTTACTCGGTTGCCTCATCCGGGTCGGCCGGCACTTCCTGCCCCCAGATCCAGGCGTAAGCCATGTCCGCAGCCTTGGCGACCATGGGCAGGTCATCTCGTCCAAAGGTCGAGGTGTCGTTCCATTGATCGCCGTCCTTGTAGGAACGCATGATCGTGACGTTGAACCAAACCCGCCCATCCCTGGTTCGGTTTGGCCAAATCGCGGCCACGATGCGTCCCAAACGGATTCGATGTACCGGTTTGTCTTTCTCTTGTGCCATAAGCACTCCTGTGGTATGAAGGTCCGCGAGCGATTCCTCGTGCCCGTCGGACCAATTTGTCTAAACGCAGCGGCGTCCATCGCCGCTGCAACTCAAGTTGGGGGCTGCCCTCGGGCAGCCCGAAAACCAGACAGAAAAACCTTTTGGCAAACCTACCGACGGGCACGTCTGTCAGCCGTGCGCGTACGATATGCTTCTCGTGCCTGCGTTACGACTTCGAGCAAGGAATCCAGTTCGTACTCGGGAATGAACTCCGAGAGGTAGAACTTCTGGCTTCCCGCCTTCCAACGTCCGAAACGAACGACGAACTCGCCGCTTCGGAAGCCTCCAGCAGGAAACAACAACCCCTCGACATTGTGGTCGTGGTAACGATTCACCTCCTTGGGAAGCGGCCCTTCGTGGAAGGGCATTCCACACTCACGACAGAAGCGTTCATCTACCTTGAGCGGGAACAACAGTCGCCATGGCCACTTCAGTCGCCAACGCTTTCGGTTGTTGCGGACACGAAACATACTGGTTATCTCCAGTGATTCGGCCTGCCTGCGCTCCCCAGAGCGTCAGGCCGGCCTACGGTTTGCAAAGGTACGCCGCCCGTTGTTTTTCCGTGCTCCAGGGCCAGGAGCGATTGGCACCCATGTACTGGGTGAGAAGGAAGCAGGTGATCGAGCGTCTCCTTTCAATGGGCTGTGGTGACCAGGGGTAGGAGTTCAGGGATCTCCGCGACCTCGATGGGCACGGGGCAGCCGTGGCGGACATTGGAGAGAGAGTCGTAGATCCGGCGGGCCTTCTGACGGAAGACCGTGAGTACGGTGATCTCGAAGCGGCCCGCTTGAACGAGTTGCCGGAAGCCTGGTTGCTGCATGTGATTTTCCATGTCGTCGCGAAGGGATTGGACAACGCGGTCCCAGCGGCCGCGCCTTCCTGCATCGACCCGAATCAGGCCGAGTCGGCCTGCGCCGGCCGGGTCGAAGTAGTAGCCGCTCGGCAGCCCCGGCCGGGCCAGGCACTTGAAGGTGCGGGCCAGTTCCTCGCTGGTGAGCCGCTGCCGCGGCCGGTCGGAGAGGCAACAGAAGCGCAGCATGGCCAGCGCTCGCAGTTTGGCCGGTTCGGAAAGCGGGCCGATTCGTTCCTCCGGCAGCCCGCACTGCTCGGCTCCGCGGGCATCCAAGTACCAATAGGCGGCGCCATGGTGAAGTGGGGCGGACCCGAGCAATCCCAGACGCCGGCAATCGCGAAGGGTCTCCTTCACCTGGCGAAGCCCATGGGGCGCAAACTCGGGCAGGCGTTCGATGGCAGCGAAGATGCTCAGGCGGTAGCGGGCGATATGGCTGAGCACTGCGCGGGCAAGCCGAGCGTGCGCAGGTTCGGCCTCAAGCAGTGCATGGGGCATGGTGTCACCAAAGTTCATAGGGGAGATCTGCCTCGACGCAATGGGCATGGAAGCGCTCGGCCTGGTCGGGGCTCCAGCGACCGACGGCCTGAATCGCTCGCAGCGGTCGGCCGCTGTCGTCGCGGAGCAGGGCGTTGAAACC
>CAZFKF010000521.1:0-4667 GCA_964518805.1 uncultured Planctomycetaceae bacterium
CGTGTATTGCGGCGGCTTCTCGAAGAAGGTGCCGCCGAGAAGCTCCGTGTGGTTCTGCACGAGCACGCCGTTCTGGAGCACGGTGATGTAGGCGGGCTTGAGCAGCTTGCCGGCCGCGTCGAACTTCGGCGCCTCGAACACCACGTCGAAGGTCTGCCACTGGCCCCGCTTGCGCGAGGCGTTGACCAGCGGCGGATACTGCTTATAGATCGACCCGCACTGGCCGTCGAAATAGGTCGTGTTGTTGTAGGAGTCGAGGATCTGGAGCTCGTAGGTGCTCATCAGGTACACGCCGCTGTTGCCGCGGCCCTGACCGGAGCTCTCGACCTTCTCGGGCGTGGCGAACTCGACGTGCAGTTGGCAACTCCCGAAGGCCCGCTTCGAGTTGATCCCATCTCCCTGCGGAATCGCAACACCGTCCTTGACGATCCACTTCTCGCCGCCGTTCCACTGCGAAAGGTCCTTGCCGTCGAACAGCACGATGGCGTCCGACGGGGCCTTGGTGGCCGAACCGGGGTCGATCACCTTGGGCTCGGGCCACACCTTGCCGCTGACGTATTCGGCGGCCGTTCCGCACACGGGCCCCACAAGCCAAGCCGACAGCACACCCCAAGCCAGGAACCAGCGAGTTCGCGGTTGACTCATCACAGCATTCTCCTCAAAGAATACAAATCCAGATCGCGCGACACCTTCAGACGACGTTTCCGTGTCCTTGATAGGTATCGCGGCCGGGCTGAAGAGTCAATTCGCCGCAGGCGGTTGCCGGCCAAATTGGCGAGGATTCCCTGCGCCAGGCGTCAGACCAGCGGGAAATCCGCCGTGGGGACCGACTCGGCAATCACGGGCGCCCGAAACACAGGGACTGCCGCAGCACCGGACGCCGCGCCCTGCTTCTGCCGGGTAATATCCCTCCCCACGGACTGGATCTCGACCACTTCGCCGTCGGGATCGAAGACGGCCCGCGTCTTCCAGTGGAGCCACCGCACTTCGCCGTCGGCCAACCGGACGCGGTGCTCGACTTCCGTTTCCGGACAAGCCCTGCTCAGCGCTTTCCAGTGGGCCTCGACACAGGCGCGGTCGTCCTCCACGATCGGCATCGCTTCTTTCCTGCCGATCAACCGCTCTTCCGCGACGCCGAAATAGCGGGCGTAAGCGCGGTTCACGAAGACCGTCGTGCCGTCGGGCGTGAACCGCCAAATCAGATCGGGATGGTCCTGCAACACGGTTTTGAACTGCCGCTCGGACCGGGCCCGCGCCGCCTGCGATCGGGCCAATTGCGCCAGCATGAGATCGAATTCGCGGGCAAGCGTGCCGACCTCGTCGCCGCCCGACAGCCCGATCCGATTCGACAGATCGCCGCTCTGCCGGATCCATTGGATATGACGAATCAACTGCCGCACCGGCCGGATCACCATCCGCCCGAAACCCAGGTAAACGGCGAGCACCGACGCCAAAATCGCGATCAGCATCCACAGATTCTCGTCGAACACAACGGCCCGTCCCTGGGCGGTGATCTGTCGCGGCAACTCCACCTGCAGCACGCGCAGCGCCCGGCCGTGGACGTCGCAGAGCGTGCGGCGGGCCACGAGCACGTCGCGGCGGCTCTCGTCGAAACCGACCGTCTCGGCCTCGGTCGCCGGACTATCCGGCGGCAACGCCTGGCCATCGTCCACCGGCGTCATCGCAAACGCCACACTCGTCTGTTCCCGCAGCCCCTGTAGGGCGTCCGCGGTGAGCAGGCGTCCGAACACGACGGCGCCGCGGGCCGGACCCTTCCCACGCGACGTCAGAATCGGATTGGACGCGACCAGCATCACCCCGTTGCCCGCCGCCAACAGCCCGTGTACCGAAGCCGTTTCGCCGATGCCCCCGAGAAGAACGCCCGGAGCGATGTCCGCGGGATTCAAGCCGGGGATGGCGGTCGCGGCGCCGTCGTTCGCGTTGCGGCTCTCGCCCCACACGAGCTTTCCTTCCCGGTCATAGTAGTGCACCAGGCTCAGCCGCAGCATGGCGAAGACTTCGGGCGCGAGATTCGATTGGAGAAACTCGGGACTGCGGGTCTCCAGGAATCGGCAGGCGTCGTCCCATTCGGCGTAGTTCTTCGCTGTCCGGGCGAGTTGATCGAGTTCCCGATCGAGGGCCTGCTCGACGCGCCGAAGATTCAGTTCCGCCTCGCGGCGCTCCAAGACCACGAACTTCGGGAGCACGACGAACCGCTCGATGGCCGCATCAGCCACGAAGATGGCGGCGCCACTGGCGATAAGGATGGCAACGATCTTCGTACGCAACGACATGGCATGACCCCCAGTGCTCGTGGAGCACGTTCTTCACGCAGCATTCACGCGCAAACCGCGTTCCACCCGTTCGTGTATGCTTTGGCTGCTCGTACACCAAAAGTGTAGGTCATTCCCACGGCGGGGTTACGTCGAACGCGGGGACTCCTTACGCGGACCAGAGTCATTCCACCCGTGCGCGGGGCTAACCCGCGGGTTGTATCATTAGTTCCTGTTGCGGAAAGCGTAGGGTGGGACAAGCGGAGCGCAGTCCCACCAAAGACCTCCGAGAATTCTGGTGGGACTGCGTTCCGCTTGTCCCACCCCTACCCCGGGGCTGGGCTTCCGCAATAGATGATTCATTGGTGACGGTTTCGATTTACAGGTTCCGCGGTCGAAGCTATAAATCACGGGCCCACCCAAGGTAGGATCTTCTATGAACGCCGAACGTCCCGAGTGCGATCGCGAGGAGGCCGCGCGCGAAAAGCAGTGGGTTGCGCTGACTTCGCTGGCTGCGGCCGTCGTGTTGACGCTGACCAAGCTCGTGGTCGGCATTCTGACCAACAGCTTGGGGATTCTTTCCGAGGCGGCGCATTCGGGCCTGGACCTGGTGGCCGCGGCGATGACCTACTGGGCGGTGCGCATGGCCAGCCAGCCGGCGGATTCGACGCACACCTACGGGCACGGCAAATTCGAGAACTTATCGGCCTTGGGCGAAACCGCGCTATTGCTGGTGACGTGCGTGTGGATCGTCTTTGAGGGCGGCAAGCGGCTCTTCGTTGCCGGCGAGGTCGAGGTCGACGCCAACCTATGGGCGTTCCTGGTCGTGATCGTGTCCATCGTGATCGACGTGTCGCGGTCGCGCGCCCTGGCGCGGGCAGCGCAGAAGCACCGGAGTCAGGCCTTGGAGGCCGACGCTCTTCACTTCTCCACCGACGTCTGGTCTTCCACGGTGGTGCTTTTTGGATTGGCCGCCGTGGCCGTCGCCAACCGTTTCGACGTGCCTTGGTTGGTGAAGGCCGACGCCGTGGCCGCCTTGGGTGTGGCGGCGATCGTCATTGGCGTTAGCTTCCGTCTGGGGAAGAAATCGGTCGACGACCTTCTGGACACGATTCCCCAGCAGGTCCGGGAAGACGTGGCCAGCGCGGCCGCCGGCGTGCCCGATGTTGAAAACGTGCGCCAGGTGCGCGTTCGCCGAAGCGGGCCCGAGGTGTTTGCCGACGTGACGCTGGCCGTCAACCGGGCGGCCAGTTTCCAGCGGACCCACGAGATCGCCGATCAGGCCGAGGCCGCCGTGCGCAACGTGCTGCCGGGCGCGGACGTGGTGGTCCACCTCGAACCGGTTGCGGCGGCCTCCGAAGACCTCCTCACCGCGGTGCGCATGCTTGGCGCCCAGCACGGCTTGGGGGTCCACGGCGTGCGAATCTACGAACAGGGCGGAAAACGCTCGATCGAACTGCACCTGGAAGTGAACGAAACGCTCCGCCTGGAGGAGGCGCACCGTCAGGCCACTCGGTTCGAGGAAGACCTGCGAGCCCGCGTGCCGGGGCTGGAACGGATCGTCAGCCATATTGAACCCGCCGGCGAGGCCACGGCCACCATCGCCACGGAGCAACTTGGCGAGTCGGCGGTGTACGACGCGATCCGCCAGTTCTTCACGGTCCGCGGGTTCGCGATCGAGCCTCACGAGGTGAATGTCCAGAGGACGGGAAGCGAGACGGCCGTCTCTTTTCACTTCCCGCTGGCCCCCGAAACGACCATCGCCGACGCGCACCAACTCACCGAGCAACTCGAAAAACATCTCCGCGCGCGCCTGCCCGATGTCGGCCGCGTGGTGATCCACGTCGAGCCGGAAGGGGAGGCGTGAGAGAAGCTTGGGGGGCGGTGTTCGGGACTTCGACTTTCCAGTAGGTGGTCGGCCGCACAACAACGCCAAGCCCAAGCAGAAATCCTGGGTTGGGTCTGATCCCGGATTTGGGGAGGTGAAAGGACGAGAGGCTCATGGATGCCGGTTCTGTTCCGAACGGAAGATAACTCGGCATGATCCATTCAACAGCCCCGTAGGGGCTGCTGACAATAGCCCAGCGATTCATCGCTGGGCTATCGATTCCCACCGCATCCGGTGTCCCGTAGGGACACTTGAACCTTCCCGCCAATGGTCCAAGCGTCCCTCTCCCGTCCGACGGGAGAGGGGAGTAGATGTGGGACGCCCGTTGGTCTCCGATTCTCGGCCCGCGAATTCTCCGACGCGGCTACTTGATCGGCGAATAGTCGGTGGCCGCGAGGTTCTGGCTCTTGAGCTTGCTCTGGTCGACAATGACCCCATCTTTGTGCGAATCGGCAAACGCCTGCTTCCATTCCGGATCGGACCCGAAGTCGGCCCAGGCCTTCTTC
>CAZFKF010000522.1:0-4660 GCA_964518805.1 uncultured Planctomycetaceae bacterium
GCAACTACACGCAGCTCTGGCCGTTCAGCCATTTGCCCAATTTCTTCCACTCCGGCACCGATGGCGTCTCACCGGCGTTCTATACCATGTTGGACTTCCTCGAAGTCCCCTCGCGCTTCGTCGGTTCCGAATTGGTGCTCAATCCCCAGTTCGCCGGACAAACGGACCCGGCCACCTTGTTCCACCGCCCGCCCTTCAACACCATCTCGTACTTCCGGGACCCCGGGCGCGTGAACATCAATACGATCGCGAGCACTCGAGTGTGGGAGGCGTTGCTCAACGGGCGCACGACCCCGACGTTCGACGCCCTTGTTCAAAGCCGGCGCGGATACGGCGGCACGACCAACCTCGAGGAGATGGACGTGAACTACCCCACGCGGTTCGCCAATCCGTTCCGATCCAGCTCGTGTTCCGACCTCGTGCCGACTTCCGTTCCGGCGCTCCTCAAGAGTCGGCCGGTGAACGTCACGTTGTTGCGGGCGTCCGGCATCAGTCCGGACACCACGGCCACGCCGCTTTTCGCCGACGCATTCACAACGTCGCCTGACGACGACTATCGCAATACGGATCGCAACGCGTTCTTCCGCTACCAGGGACTTCAGCGATTGCAGAATCTCGTCACCATGCGATCGAACGTGTATGCCGTGTGGATGACGGTTGGATACTTCGAGGCAAGCTGGGTCGGCGTGAGTGCGGGCATTCCCGACGGATACCAACTCGGCCGCGAGTTGGGGAGCGATACGGGCGACATCAAGCGGCATCGCGCCTTCTATATCATCGACCGCTCGATCCCGGTGGGGTTCTCGCGCGGCAAGGACTACAACACCAAAGATACCATTCTGTTGAGCCGGATGATTGAGTAGCGGCGGGCGTGGGACATTTGATTTTCCGTGTTCATTCTGACGTCAAGACAACGCAAGCCGTGGCCGCACGCATTGTGGCCGCGGCACGGATCGCAAGACGGGAGACAATCGCCATGGCTCGTTTTGGGCGTGGTTTGACGAAGAACGGTTACACGCTGGTGGAGATGCTCATCGCCACCACGCTGACGCTGGTCATGATGGCCGGCGTGGCGACCGTTTTCGGCATGGTGGGCAGCGGCATATCGGCCTCCCGAGCGTCGCTGGAAATGGCCGAGGCCCTGCGCGCCGTGGCTCAGCGGATTCGCAACGATCTCGCGGGGACCACGGTCCCCATGAATCCCCCGCGTCATCCCGACGCGAGCGAGGGATATTTCGAATACAAGGAAGGTCCCATCGGGCCCGTTGTCGCGTCCACGGCGATCGTCTCCAACACCGATGTGTCGCCCACCCCCCTGGACAGCACGGTAGGTGACACCGACGATACGCTTGCGCTGACCACGCGGTCCGCGGCCGAACCTCTCGTGGGACGCGCGCTGATTAAACGCGCGGCGAGCGGCGGTGAGATTCCCACCGGTAACGACGGCAATGATTTCGTCGCCATGTACACGGCGGAGTCCCAAGAGGCGGAGGTCGTCTACTTCGTTCGCGGCAACACGCTTTACCGCCGGATGCTCCTGGTCCGGCCGCAGCACGACGCCGACCTCCGTTCGGGCGCCATCGAGATGCAACTGGACTCGCGGCGCAAACCGCCCACGTACAGCGGCGCCACGGACCCGCCATACCCGGTGGTCAATCCGGCCGGACTCGGCTTCTTCAATGACTACGATATCTCCGTCCGCATGACCGAATTCGGCACGAACGGAGTCCTCGTGGCCAACAGTCTTGCCGACCTGACCAAGCCGCAGAACCGTTTCGCTCACCAACATGTGAACATCGATAGTGCCGGGAACCGGAACGTCTCCTATCCTTTCCATCCGCACTTCTTCGTCAACTGGCAGGCGATTCAAACCGCCATCAATAACGGTGCTGAAGGGACCATTGCCTATGATTCCGGCGCCGGAGGCGCCTGGAATGCAGAGCGGTCGGTATGGGCAAGTCTCGGTTTTCCGATCCACTGCGAAACCTCGTACATGCATCCCCAGAATCCTGCAATTGCGCTTTCGATGGCCAATAGCATGAACAGCTGGATCGCAGGCGGCGGTGAGATGGGCGCGGCTGCCCAGTGGCCGGGGCATCTTCCGGTCACCGCTACCGAATGGCCAGGATTCACGCCCGCTTACACCCCAACGTTCCCTGAGGTCGACGCTTGGCTGTCACCCTATGCAGTCGGGGAGTGCGATCCGATGACCGGCGCGATTACGCTCGCGCCGATACCGGGCGCCCCCGGTGAATCGGCGACACGCTATTCGGGAAGCCGCGTGGGCGACGACGTCATCCTTCGGAACGTTATCGATTTCGACGTCAAGGCATGGGACCCCAACGCCCCGGTCATTGCCAGACGCGACACCCAAGGCACTCCGTCCTTGGTCGATGACACCGTAACCGTCATTATGCCTGGGGACCCCACGTACATCCGGGCGATGTACCTTCGCGACAACACCGATCCTCTGGCCCCGAATGTCCGCTATGATGTGGTCAGCTTCGGAGCGTACGTCGATTTGAATTACTTGTGTCGCTTGGGACCTTGGGACTGGAACGGCACGGAAGAATTCGCGAATCCTGCCTATCCTTCGATACTCGCAATGTACGCCGACACGGGACGGCCGACGCCGGTATTCGGCTATGCCGGCGACTTCCGCTCGGGCGTGCGAGGGACGAGGCCCTCGCCGATGTACCGGCCGGCGACGGATGCCAGCCTCGTGACACAGCTCCCCTATCGTGGCGCGCTCCGTTCGGCGGTCTACGATACTTGGTCCGATCATTACGAGATTGGCGGCCAAGGCAAGGACGGCCTGGATAACAATGGCGACGGAATCGTGGATGATGCGGGCGAACTGCTCTACCCGCCGCCATTCACCGCGCCATTGCGGGGCATCCAGATCAAGATCCGCGTGTTTGAGCCCGATAGCCGGCAGATTCGCGAAGTCACCATTGTCCACGACTTCACATCAAAGTGATCTTCTCGGCAGCGGGCGGCAGGCACGCCGTATCCTCGGCGTCCTCCGTGGCGAGGTGAATGTCGCGCCATGGAGGACGCGCAGTCTGCAGGTTGGCTCTCCAGAGCCAAGCTATGGGGGCTCGATCGAGTTGCTGACTCGGAGCACGCCACTGCCGGTTGTCACACGAGGCCGGGGAGGAGTTGGCTGAGCAGGGGCGGCGAGTGGCCGAAGCGGGTGCGGTAGTCGTGCCAGGTGGGCACCAGTCGCGTGCGGAGCTTGGCGTCGTGGGCCAGGGCGATGTCTGTCAGGCGGTGCTCCAGGAACGGGTTGGCGAACCGTTCAAGGCATTCTTCAGCGAAGATGTCGGGTGAATCGGTTCGGCCTTCCAGTGTGGGCACGATCTCTTCGGCCAGCAAGCGCCGCAGCCAGGCGCCGATTTGATCGTCGAGCACGGCCTGACGCACGGTCTCGAAGCCCAGCGGCAGGGCCTTGGCAACCAGGGCCGTGTGCGATCCGTTGAGAATCCGGACCTTGCGCAGGTGGTACGGCCGAAGATCCTCGACCGAACGCACCGCTGCGTGACTGCCGAAGGCCGGCGCTGGCTGTAATCCCTCGACAAGCCACAGGGCAAACGGTTCGGCCACCGCGAACAGCGGGTCGCACGCGGCCATGGGATCGCCCGCTCGCGGGGCGGAGACGATGCGGTCGACCAGCGTGCTGTGCCACGTACAGGCCCCGTCGAGCCATTCGATCAGCGGCTTGGGAAGTCTCTGCTCGGCCGCCCGCCGGAGCACCAGCCGACGCAGGCGATGGCCGTTCCGCTCCAGAAGTTCGCACGGCAGCACCGCCACGCCCGGCCGGCCGGCTTCAAACCGGGCCGCCAGCACGGCCAGGAGCCGAGCGGGAAAGGACTGCGCCGGGCCGCCGGCCGGATCTAATGTGTATCCCGCTTCCGTTGTGTTGGAGACGATGGCCGCAAGCGACTCGCAGCGGGCCACTTGCAGGATCTCTTCCCAATCATTCTGGGCTGCCAAGGCCCGATGCACACTGGTGACCTCAACCATCTGGTCCACAGTCTGTCCGGCGCGGAGCCCGCGCACGGCCACGTGATACCGGCCGCCCGTGGCCCGCAACTGCTCGGCGCGGCCCGAACCCGTGGACTGGACTGCCACGATGGAAACCGCAGTTCCGCGAGTCGCTGACCAAGAAGACTGAGCGGACGCGTTCAGTTCATGGGCGAACAGGTCGGCAAAGGCGCGGAGGAACCTGCCCGTGCCGAACTGAAGAACGGTCGTTTCTGAGGAATCGGTCACGCCCCGCTTCTCACCCGCCATCCCTTTCCGCTTGCCCGATCCGCTTCAACAGCCAGGCCATGTTCGCGCCCAGGGTGCGGATGGTGGCGAGGGCCTCTTGATCCTGCTCGACGTCGCCCTTCTGGAGTCCGAAACCGAGGTTCCAGTAGGTGGACCCGGGCACGATCATCTCGTTGATCAGGAAGAAGTAGTTGAGTTGCGCGAAGGTGAAGTTCTGTCCGGCGCGGCGTGCCACCACGATGGCGGCGCCGACCTTGCGGCGGAGGAAGTTCTCTTTCATGCGGGCGACGAAGCCGACGCGATCCAGCAGGGCCATGGTCTGCGGCGTGGCCGAACCGAAATAGACGGGCGACCCGATGAGGAATCCGTCGGCGGCCATGAATCG
>CAZFKF010000523.1:0-4650 GCA_964518805.1 uncultured Planctomycetaceae bacterium
AATTCTGGCACCCTGAGGGCACATTCGACGGAAAAGGGGTCCGCTTCGATTGGGCCAAGGACGCTGCCGAACTGCGTGAGGCGTGCCAACAGCACGGCGTGGCGATCAACGATTTCGCCATGCACGCGTGGGCCGGCTCCATCGGCGGCTCGCCCGTCAAGGCGGCCGACCGGCCAAACTACCTCGCGCAGATCCGGAAGATGGTCGACTTCGCCCAGGCGATCGGCTGCAAACACGGGATCACGCTTTCCGGCACGGTCGACCCGTCGCTCTCAAGGGCTCAGATGCGCGGGAATCTCGAAGCCGCCCTGGCCGAGGCAGTGTCCATCGCCGCCGCGGCCCGCGTCACGCTTCTGCTAGAGCCGCTCAACACGTGGGTCGATCACCCGGGTTACTACCTCGATTCGACAGCCGAGGCGGCTCAGATCATCCGCAGCATCCGCAGTCCGCACCTGAAGTTGCTCTACGACGTCTACCACATGCAGATCATGGAAGGCAACGTGATTGCCACGATCGAGCGCAACATCGACATCATTGGCCACTTCCACGCTGCCGGCGTGCCCGGCCGAGCCGAGTTGTTCGCCACCGAATTGAACTACCCGGAAATCGTGAAGCGGATCGACGCGTTGGGCTACCAGGGCTGCTTCGGCCTGGAGTACTTCCCCCGCATGAAGGACCACGCTGCATCGCTGGAGGCGATTCGCGGGCATTTGGCATAAGCCCGCGGCCAAGAAGCGAGTGGGGGTCGCGAAGGCGTGGCAAGATAGCTCTCGTTACCTCTGTTCTCCCCGTTTCCTATCCCGACGGAAGAATTCAAGGAGGCCGCCATGGGGCGTACAACTTTGTTGCTGCTGGTGTTGACTCTGGCGTGTGTGCCCGCGTGGGGCGAACCGCTTCTGAAGCACAGCGACGTCTTTGTGTCGGGCAAGGACGGGTATCACTGCTATCGCATTCCGGGGATCGAGACCGCGGCCGACGGCTCGCTGGTAGCCTTTGCCGAGGCGCGGAAAGACAACATGGACGATCCCGGGATGGGCAACAACGACATCGACCTGGTGATGAAGCGCAGCACCGACGGCGGGGCCACGTGGTCGGCGATGCAGGTTATCGAAGACCCGGGCGAGAAATGGTCGGCAGCCAATCCGGCCACGGTGCTGGACCGGCAGAGCGGCCGGTTGTGGCTCATCTATCTCCGCTGCCTGCCCGGGCGCAGCACCGACACCGCCCGCCCCGGCACCGACGACAACCAGACCATGGCTCGCACCAGCGACGACAATGGCATCACGTGGTCCAAGCCCATCGACTTGACGGCCGTGGCCCGCGACATGAAGGACGCGCAATGGCGTTCGAGCGTCATCGGGCCGGGCGGGGCAATCCAGACCCGCGACGGACGACTGGTGGCCCCGGTCTGGAAGGTCGCCCCGTCGGGCGTGTTGGCCATTTTCAGCGAAGATCACGGTCAGACCTGGCAACGCGGGGCCTTGGTGCCGGGCGCACAGGCCGGCGACGAGAACCAGGTGGTCGAGTTGGCCAACGGACGGATCCTCATGGACGTGCGCCAGGGTTCGGGCCCGCATCGCTGGCTGACCGAGAGCAGCGACGGCGGCCGGACGTGGTCCGCCCCGCGTCCCGGCGTGACGGTCAGCCCCGTGGCGTGCGCCATCGAACGCTTCACGCTCAAATCGGCCGGCGACGACTGCGACCGCATCCTGTGGACGGGACCGAAAGGCCCCGGCCGCGCTAACCTTGTGATCCGCACCAGCTACGACGAGGGCCGCAGCTTTGGCAACGAACGGTTGCTGTGGGACAAGGAAGCCGCCTACTCCGACCTGACGATCCTCAAGGATAAGACCATCGGCGTCCTCTGGGAACGCGGCGAAAATGCCGGATACCAGTTCATTACCTTCACACGACTGAATCGGGAGTTCCTCGAACCAGCCAAGTGACGGGCACGCGGAGGAGCCAAGGTGCGTTCGGTGCGACGAGTGGTTCTTGCGGCGGCGATGACCGCGACCGTTTTCGGGACGGCATCGCTCTGGGAGGATCGAAACGGGGACGCAGCTAGTATTGGTAGAATGAGCAAGCACGAGTCCTGCCTATTCTCTCATAACTAGCTGCGTCCCCGTTTCAACCCCGGTTGGACAAGCCAACCATGGCACCCGTAAACTCAATTTGGACAGACCACTAGCGTCCGGACCACTGTCGGGTCGCAGCCTTCTGGAATCGCGCGGCCTTATTCGGTCGTCCGATTTGCCCTATGCCACGGCGCGGCGCGAGCGTTCGCCTTCGATGGCTGGCTGCACGGTTCCCTCGACGCCGAGGACGCGATAGCCCTTGCGGATGCCGAAGGGAGTCCATGTGGCGCGGGTCCGGCGGCTCTCGTCGGAAAGGGTGAGATTGCGTTCCAGGGTTTCCCTGGTGAAGCATTGGGGCTGGCTTTGGAGTCGGATGCACACGGCGCGGTACTGTACGTTCTTGCCGCGAATTCCGGCGTTGGAAAGCCGTTCTCCAAGTTCCCGGTCGAGTGCGCCGCACTGGATCCGTTCGTCAAATCCGTTCACTTCCAGAAGATCGTCCTTCCAGCAGGAGGCGTTCGCGCTGTTCCATGCGACGCGCATGCCGGAGAACAGATCCCACAGCCCTGCCCACTGCGATTGGGCGGACAGGATTCGTGTCCGGCGTTCGTCTTGCAGGCCGCGGCATCGAAGCCATTGGGCATCCGTGGCGTGGCCGGAGATGACCTCCTCGCGGTCGATCGAGCGACTCAGTTGGGTGTGAACCTGTACGCAGGCCCCGGCAAGATAACGCCCAGGCCGGGCCAGACGGACGTGGACTTCGACGAAGTCCCAACGAGGGATGCAGCGATCCTCGGAGAAGATCAGGTACGCTCCTTCGGCCTGCTGGATGGCACGATTCAATGCGGCGCATTTGCGGGCGTCGGGCGAACGTGCGCGAAGATGGCGGATCGTCAAGCCCGTCTCCCGCCGCAGTCCGCGAAGGCAATCTGCCGGATCGGGCCCTTGCCCGTCATCAGCCACGAGCAGTTCGAAGTCCTGGCAGCTCTGCTTGAAGTAGCCCCAAACGGCCTTTTCAAGACAGGCCGTATCCTCGAACGTGCTAAGGATTACGGAGACTCTCAACAGCCGATTCCTCTGCATCGTGATCTTGGCGGGCGGCGGTACAGCAAACCGTTCTCCAATTTTTCGGCGTACCGAACGCTCCGATCCAGCATTCTCAGCGCCGACGGCAACGGCGGCCCAAGTTTCCTAGACCTCCAAGGCTGGGCCGCTGGCGGAAGGGGCGAAGGATAACCGGCACCTTCCCCCCTGTAAACCCGAATTCCGGCGAAGCGCAAAGCGGCGGCTGACTTGCCCCCACATTCGCCGGGATGATAGCATAGGCGAAATGGCACGCTCTTCTGATGACGTCCCAACCTCGGCTGCCACGCGCATCCTGCGCTTGGGGCCCGCACTTCTGGCATGCGCGGCAAGCGTCGTCGCGATTGCCACGTTGGCACCCGAGACGGGCGGCCCTGGCATGGCCTGCGACGAACCTTACCACGTCGGCTATGGAAAGCGACTGGTCATGACCCTGCGCCATCAGGGGTTCTCGTTCTTCACGCCTGCGAACATCCGGAGGAACTTCGACTGGCATCCCGGCGGGCCACCGGTTCACCCCCCTTTAGGGAACTGGCTTCTCGGGTGGACCCATTTCGTGTTTGATCGGGCCCCGGATGATCCACGGGCCATGACGATCGTGGCCGCGCGATTTGCCCCGGCCTTGGCGTTTGGCGTGCTGGTGTTTCTCGTGGGATGGTCGGTCGGCCGTATGGAAGGGCCGATTGCAGCCGTGGCGGCCTCTGCGGCCGTTTTCCTGACCCCGCGCGTGTTCGGACATGCGCATCTGGCGGCACTGGATACCATCACGGCGGTGTTCTTTGTGGCGGCTGCCATCGCTGTCGTGGAGGCGGATCTGCGGGGCGGCAAGCTGGGGTGGTATGCTCTGGCTGGCGCGATCTGGGGTTTGGCGCTTCTGACCCGGTTGCATGGAGTGCTGCTCCTGCCTCCGGTAGCCGTATGGATGGTATGGCGACTGCGGATTCGGGCCCTGTTGCGGCTGGCCGTGTGGGGGCTGGCGGGCGGAGCAACACTTTTTGTTGGCTGGCCGTGGCTGTGGCTCGATCCGATCGGCCACCTGCGTCAGTTCCTGGGCACGGCTACCGACCGTATGCCGCTCCATGTGTTCTACATGGGGCAAGCTTGGGACGACCATGCCGTGCCTCGCCATTACGCCCTGGTGATGTTTGCCGTGACGTTGCCGTTGGGATTGCTGATCCTGGGCTGCCTGGGCCTTTGGGCCCGGCGAAAACCAAGCCATTCGCCCCCCGGATTCTTCCTTTTCGTAGGGACGATCGTTTTCTTGCTTGGTTTATTCTCGTGGCCTGGCGTGCCGGTCTACGATGGCGTGCGATTGTTCCTCATGGTCTTCCCACTCTGGACCGTCGCGGTGGGGGTCGGTGCAAAATGGCTCGTCGAGCATCCGGCATGGGCATCGCGCAGCATACGACTGCGGATTGGCCTCGTTGGCGGTTTGGTAGCCGCCCAAGGATTGGGTCTCGCGCTCTATCATCCTTGCTACCTGAGCTACTAC
>CAZFKF010000524.1:0-4641 GCA_964518805.1 uncultured Planctomycetaceae bacterium
CAGCGGCGATCCGGTGCTCAAGGAAGGCAACCTCCTGAGCAACGGGCTGAACCACGCGGTTCGCTCGTGCTTCTATACCGCACAGAAGTTCTACGACAGCCGCGTTCCATCCGGCGACGTGAGCCACGAAGTGATCCAGCAGTCGGAGACGGCGATCTTCGATTTCGAGGAAGCCATGGCGGGTCAGAGTTTCCACGTAGCCATGGGAGTGGCCGGCGACTTCGTGCGCGACATCAACAGCCGCTGGACCCGGGCCAAGCCGTTCCGCGACGAATGCGACCCGGAACTGCGCCGACAGACGCTCGTCGACGCCCTGCACATGGTCCGCGTGGCGATCACGCTAATGCACCCGATCGCCCCGCAGGGAACGGAGAAGGTCCGCGAGTACCTCCAGGTCGACGAATCGATCTGGTCCTGGGACCGAATCTTCGATCCGCTCGTCTCGTTCTTCGCCGCCCCGGCAGAGCACCGCCTCAAGTTTCTCCCGCCTCGCGTCGACTTCTTCGAGAAACATCCCAGCCAAATCCAGGCCGACGAGTGACGGCGGCGCTGAGCGTCCTTCGCCTCTCCATTTGCCAGCGAACGAGTCCTCGCTGCACGCTCCGATAGAGCAGCGGGACACGCGTATTTCGCGCGCGGTTTGTGCTGTTGTCGGCCAGCGCGCCCCGCCCCCCCCAAGAGTTTTTTGCACGAATCCCATCCGTGGTGCTATGGTTGCGTGTCGAACGAGCCGAGACCGTCCGATCGGATTACCCGCCAGGCCCGTGACTACCGCACCGCAAGGGCGCTGACGACTCCGAAGACGCGGGACATCGCGCCGCGCGTGCCGCCACCCATCGTATCGTGAAGTACGCTTCAGGGGGTCTATTGATGAGTACTGTCGCGTCGAGGTTCGTGAGTCCTGCTGCCGCTGGGCAAGCGGTGCCGTCGTTGGACGACCTCTGTCGCCGAATCGACGGGGTGTCGACCTTGCCTCACGTCGCCATGCGGGTGATGGAGGTTGCCAACGATCCGAACGCCGGGGCGAAGGAGATGAAACAAGCCATGGAGGCGGACGTGGCCCTGAGCGCTCGCGTGCTTCGCTGCGTCAACTCGTCGGCCTACGCCATGCGCACCAGGATCAGCAATCTCCAGCATGCCATCGCCCTGTTGGGCGTGAAACAGATCCGCAATCTCGCCATGACGGCGAGCGTCAGCAAGCTGTTCGCCAAGGACCAGAACGTCGGGGCCTACAACCGCAAAGGGTTGTGGCGGCACATGATCGCCGTGGGCGTATGCGCACGGCTGATTGCCATGCGGCTGCGGCTCAAGGAATTCGAGGAGGTGTTCCTGGCCGGACTGTTGCACGACGTCGGGATCATTCTGGAAGACCAGCACGTGCATGAGCCGTTCGCCAAGATCGTCGGAGAACTTCGCGAGGGAGTGACTCTCGGCAACGTCGAACGGAAGGAACTCGCTTTCGATCACGCGATCCTCGGCGCCCGTATGGCCACCGCCTGGCGACTCCCCAACGGCATCACCGACTCGGTTCGGCACCATCACGATTCTGCGTCCTACAAAGGCACCTACGTGCAAACCGTGCAGTGTGTGGAACTCGCCAACTTCATATGTTCCTTGAAGGGCATGTCATCCGTGGGAATTCACCTCGTCGAGTTCCCCCGGGCGGCAATCACCACGCTGTCGCTGGGCAAGGACGACCTCGCCGTCCTGGCCAGCGACCTGGACCGAGAGCTCGCCAACAACCAGAACCTTTTTGAGATCTAGGCTGCCCCCGTGGAAGCCCTCCTGGAGAAACTCGATCAGCTCTTCGAGAGCGCCCCGGTGGCGAGGGACGAGGCGGGCTACCTGACGCAGGTTGCCGGCGTCTTTCCTCGTTCGGGGCCGGCGCCGACGCTGCTCTTTCTTGCGGGGCCTGGCGTCAAGGTCAGGTCGGGCAGCGATCTCGGTTCGGGCATCGATCTGTCGCTGGCCTGCGACGTTGCCAAGGATGTCGCGGCGGGACTCGGCAACGGCGATTCTTGCGTGCTAGGGGACTGGGGCAAGGCCACGCGCGGCACGGCCTTCGGTGTTCGTCTGGGGCTGGGCGGGGACGAATTCCTCGGGGGACTCATCGAGACGGCTGGGAGACATCCGCCGGAGTTCCTCGGCGAGATCGCGCCGGCGCTGATCGTCGCCGGCCGATTGGCCTGGATGGGAATGCAGGCCCAACAGACGGTCAACAGGCAGCAGACCCACATCCGGCAGCTTCTGGCTGAGCACGACACGTTGAACGCGGTCCATACCGAAGCCACGATCGCCGCCATCGAGGAACAGCAGCGACGTCTCCAAGAGGAGCAAGAGAAGTTGGCGATCGCGCAGCAGTGTGCTGCGATCGAGGCCGCGAACCAGGCCAAGAGCCAGTTCCTGGCCAACATGAGCCACGAAATCCGCACGCCGTTGACCGCGATCCTGGGGTTCACCGAGCTGTTGCGCAACGGAGCCGGGCAAGAGGACCTGGCCGAGCGCCAGGACTACCTGAACACGATCCACACCTCGGCGACGCACCTGCTCGAACTCATCAACGACATCCTCGACCTCTCCAAGATCGAGGCCGGGCGGATGCAGGTCGAACGGGTCCTCTATTCGCCACGCGAGATTATCTCCAATTTGCTTTCGATTATGCGCGTGCGCGCCCGGGAAAAAGGGATCGGACTGACTTGCGAGTGGCCGGACGGCGCGCCCGCCGCAATTCTGACCGATCCGTTGCGGCTCAAGCAATTGCTGATGAACCTCGTGGGGAACGCGGTGAAGTTCACCCAACACGGCAGCGTGCATATCGTGTGCCGATTGGAGGGCATTCCCGTCAAGCCCAAGATGGCGTTTGACGTGATCGACACCGGAATCGGGATCGCTCCGGAGAAGCTGGATGCGATCTTCGATGCGTTCGTGCAGGCGGACAACTCGGTCACCCGGGAGTTCGGCGGCACCGGCTTGGGACTCGCCATCAGCCGGCGGATCGCCCAGGCCCTGGGAGGCGATCTCACGGTGCAGAGTGTTCCGGGACGCGGAAGCACGTTCACGGCGACCGTCGAAATCGGATCCCTCGAGGGCGTTGAGATCCTCAGAGCATCCCCCGCAGACGCGCTCGCCTCACAACCTGCCGAGGATACGGCTCAGAAACTGAGTCTGGCCCCATGCCGGATCCTCCTGGTGGACGACGGGAGCACCAACCGCAAGCTGATCTCGCTCTTTCTCCGCAAGGCCGGTGCCCAGGTCGCGTTAGCCGAGAATGGCCAGATGGGGGTGGACTTGGCCACGCAGGAGCCGTTTGACGCAATCCTGATGGACATGCAAATGCCGGTCATGGATGGATACGCGGCGACGCGGCGACTGCGCCAGCTTGGCCTGAAGACGCCTATCATCGCGCTGACGGCCCATGCCATGTCGCGCGATCGGGAGAAGTGTCTGGAGGCGGGATGTTCGGCGTACCTGAGCAAGCCGGTGAACTCCGAGACGTTGGTGCAGACGATTGCTGACGCCGTGGCCAGCATGAAAAGCCCCATGGCGGCGCGTAAGGTCGCAAGCGACGAGCCAGCTTCCAGCACGGATCCGCGGCTGGAAGCGGGGCCGCTGGTCTCGACGCTTCCCACGGAGGACCCCGAGTTCCGCGAGATCGCCGAGGACTTCGTCGTCTTCCTCCAGGAACAGTTGGATCTTGCCAGGGAGGCCTTCGAAGCCAAGGACTGGAACGCCGTTGCCCGCGTGGCCCATAGTCTCAAAGGGACTGCGGGAGGAGCCGGGTTCGACGTCTTCAGCGCCCCAGCGAAACGCCTGGAGACTTTGGCCAGGAACAACGACGCGGAGCCGATCGCCGAGGCGTTGCAGGCACTCGCGGCGTTGGCAGAGAGGATCGTCGTCTAGCAAGGGACCGTCATGCAGTCTTCTTCACCATTCACGAACGGCGCTGTCGACATGGTCGTGAGCCCTCAGGTCAGCGCGCTCCGAGCCTTGTTCGGCGCGATCCGGCCCGCCAACCATTCCGGCCGCGTAGATTCAGGGGAGCCCGAGCGTCCGATCAAGGACCCGTGCATCGCGATCGTCGACGACCAGGCGATCAACGTCAAGATTGTCCAGAAGTACTTGAAATTGGCCGGGTACGGGCGGTTCGTTTCGTCAACGGACGCCCGCGAGGCGATCGCCCTCATCGACCGCGAAGAGCCGGACATCGTGCTTCTGGACATCATGATGCCTTACGTCAGCGGCCTCGATATCCTTGCGGAACTGCGCCGAGGCGATAAGCACGCGGACCTACCGGTGATCATTCTCACAGCCGCCAGCGAGAAGCAGACGAAGATCGAAGCCTTGAAACTCGGCGCGACGGAGTTCCTGCTCAAGCCGATCGACTCCGCCGAACTCGACGCGCGGGTGCGGAACGTGCTGACCGTCAAGGCCCATCAGGATCGCGTCAAGCGGCACGCGTGGGTTCTGGAAGCCGAGGTCGCAGCGCGTTCGGCCGAACTGGTCGCGGCACACCGGGAGGTCGTGCAGTGCCTTGCCGCCGTGGGCGAGTACCGGGACAACGAGACGGGACAACACGTCGTACGCGTGGGTCGCTATGCGGAGGTCATCGCACAGTACCAGGGGATGAGCAAGGAATTCTGT
>CAZFKF010000525.1:0-4639 GCA_964518805.1 uncultured Planctomycetaceae bacterium
GTCGAAGGCGGCGGCGATTACCAGTGGCGTCACCCCGGCGGCATTGCCGGTCCAAGACTCGACCCTCGCCGCGGACCGGAGTCGCGGTTGGGTCGCTCCGTCCTACGAAACGGCGGCAATCGCTTCGGAAGGAGGTCTCATCGAACTCGACGTCGCACCGCGCGTCTCGCCTTCGTTGGCCGGACGCGCGGAGGAGGCCCCGGCCGCGGAGTCGCTCGGCCGCTCCGAGCCGCGGGACGTAGCGGAGCCCTTGGGGAAGGAATCGGACAGGGAAGACGCCTCCCGCCAGATCCCTCGCGTCGCGGCCGATGAGGCCCCACGGTGGGACGCGCTCCCCGAAGCCGAGAACACGCGAGAGGAACTCTCGCGTGCGTCCGATTCGGCGGAAGGCGGAATGGTGGAATTGGCGATGGCGTCGGCCGATTCGCCCCGTATCGCGGAATGGTTGCCCGCGGCGGCCAACGGCGGCCCATTCGTCGACGTTACGGAAGTGCGAATGGATAACGGCGTCGCCTTGTATCAAGCCTTCGAGTTGGCCACGGCCGTCCCTCAGCGTGGCGAGGGAAACGAAGCGGCTTTCTTGGAGACTGACGGGATCCGTGCCACGTCGGATGCCGTCGTACCCATTGCCGCCCCGGTCTCGCCCTCGGCCGGCGAGGCGGCCGTTGCCGGAGAGAAACCGCGTGGCGACTCGGTTTCGCGGTCCGGTACGGTGCGAACCGTTCTCGTGGCTTCGTTCATCGCCTCGGCCGGCGTGCGCGGGGGGCTGACGCTGTCCGAACGCCGGCGATCGCGGTCCGCCGGAACGCGAGGATCGGAGCCGAAAGAGGCCGGCTAGGAGGCGGCGGTTGCGTCACACCACGGAACCGTCGGTCAGCGTTCTCCCCCGAGCGCTTGCTGGACCTCGTCGGTGCCGTGCACGACCCGCTCCATCTCCCTGCATAACCCGACAATCGTCTCCCAGTCGCAGGAGATGATGTCCTGGGAGTGGGCGAGGTTGTTCCGCAGGCTTTCCAGCATCTTGATGGTCTGTTCCGCCTGACGTCGCGACTGCATTCGGGTCATGCGGCGGATCTCTTCGTGGCGGGCAAGGATCTGACCCTTGTCCGAGAACTGGAGGCAGTCGATCAGTTCCAGATTCTGGTTCCGCCGCCTGCGTTCCTCGAGGAGGGCCTCGGCCTTCTGCAGCCGGTTTTCGGAAAGGTATTGTCGCCAACTTTCCTCTGGACATTTCAACTCGATCAGCCGAGTGGACCGCATTTCCATGAGGGAGATCATTCCGAAGACCCACATGCGAACCGGGGGCTTTTGCAGGTCGCTCATCGTAAGGATGCCCCCCACAGTCCCCAGGACCCTGATGAAGAGTCTCGGCGCATTGGCCAAGCCCAGCACGGCGTCGGCCAAGGGCGCAGTCTCCGAGAGCGTCGTCGCCTGGTCGATGGGCCGAACCTTCGCGCCACAATTCGGCCCGCAGAGGTCTCCGCGTTCGACGTAGCCGACCACGATACCTTCCTGGCGCACACCGACGACGTCGAAATTCCGCCTGTCCATGAGTCCCGCCACCTCCGATGCGGCAGCCGAGGCGTCGAACGAGACGAGTGGTTCGGCAATGTCCCGTGCGGTGAAACCTTCAGCGAACACCCGCCGCAGGCTTTCCAGGGTCGAGGAGTTCCAGTACATCGCCGCGTGCTCGCTGGGCCGAGGGATTGGGACGGGGAATCCATCGTAGCACATGCGCCGAGAACGTGTCGATTCCGACGCGTGGCCGCCGCGCCCCATCCGATGGCGTGGGGTTGTAGCCCCAGTCCTTCTGGAGGTTGCAGGGGTTGCCACCCGCGGTATGATGGTGATAGCTTGGCATGCAAATGTGTGCGTCACTCGGTCACCCATCGAAGTTCCTGCAGAGTGAGAAGCCATGGTTCGCACACTGTCTACCCACGTCGACGTGGAGCCAGCCGGGAGGAGCAGGCGGGATAGCCAACGGCGGCTTCCGCAGGAGGTTCTGGCGAACGACCACCGGCCGGCCGAGACGTTCTCCGGCACTCCGCCCGTGCGGCCCAAGGCTCGTGCCGTCGAGCGATGGCTGGCACGGCAACTTCTTCACGGCCTCGACGGTCCGCCGGTGCGGATCGTGCTTTGCGACGGCGAGGAGGTGGCCATCGCGGACGCCCCGCCGGTAGCGCGCGTCGTCCTGCGGGATCGGGCGACGCTTTGGAAGCTGGCTGCCCGGCCCCAACTTGAATTCGGCGAAGCCTATAGCGACGGGCGTCTGGAAGTCGACGGGAGCCTGGTCGATTTGCTGACCGCCGTGTATCGCGGGATGGCCGCTCGACGCAGACCGGGGGCGCGGCCCGCTTCATGGCCGGCTCGCTTGGGCCACTGGATCGGGTCGAACACGCTGTCGGGGTCGAAGCGGCACATTCACCACCATTACGATATCGGAAACGAGTTCTACGAATTGTGGCTCGACCGGGAGATGCTCTACACCTGCGCCTACTTCCCTGCGCCGTCGGACGACTTGGAGGAGGCCCAGCAGGCCAAGATGGAGCACGTGTGTCGCAAGCTCTGGCTTCGTCCGGGTGAAACGGTCGTGGAGGCAGGCTGCGGCTGGGGTGCAATGGCCCGCTACATGGCCCGGCACTATGGCGTCTCGGTGCGTGCCTTCAACATTTCGCGCGAGCAGGTCGCCTATGCCCGCCGGCGCGCGGAGGCGGAGGGGCTTGCATCGCGCGTCGAGTTCATCGAGGACGACTACCGCAACATTGCCGGGCAATACGACGTCTTTCTTTCCGTGGGCATGATGGAACATGTGGGGTTGGACCACTACGGCGAGTTGGGCCGGACGATGCATCGCGTGCTCCATCCCAGCGGGCGGGGACTCATCCACACGATCGGCCAGAACTGTTCTGGCAGGCGGCTGAATCCGTGGATTCGACGGCGCATCTTCCCCGGCGCCTATCCGCCCAGCCTCAAGGACATCGCCTCGATGCTCGAGCCCTGGCGGTTGACCGTGCTGGATGTCGAAAACCTCCGCCTCCATTACGCCCAAACGCTGCGGCATTGGCTGGAACGGTTCGATGCCGCCGAGGATCGCGTGCTCGAAATGTTCGGGCCCAGGTTCGTTCGCATGTGGCGGCTCTATCTCACCGGCTCGATGGCCGCGTTCCTTGCCGGCGCGCTGCAACTCTTCCAAGTCGTTGTTTCGCGGCCAGACGTCAACGCGATCCCGTGGACGCGGGCCCGCATCTACCAGACCCCGTAGCCGCGAGGCCCGCAAGCGATGGAATCATGCGACGTGTTGATCGTCGGCGGGGGGCCGGGCGGTTCCTCGTGCGCCAAGCGGCTCTCCGGGGCCGGCCTGGACGTGACGGTCGTGGACAAGGACGTCTTTCCGCGCGACAAGGTTTGCGCGGGCTGGATCACGCCGATCGTGTTCGATGAATTGGGTCTCGATCCGCGCGAGTACGGCCGGGGGCGGGTGTTGCAGCCGATCACCGCGTTCCGCGTCGGAAGTTGCGGCGGGCCGACGATCGACGTCGACTACCGCGATCCGGTCAGCTACGGCATCCGGCGGTGCGAGTTCGACCACTATCTGTTGGAACGTTGCGGGGCCCGGCTACTGCTTGGCGAGGCCGTCCGGTCCATCGTTCGCGACCGGGGCGGGTGGGTCGTCAACGATCGCTACCGGGCGCCGATGCTGGTTGGGGCGGGCGGGCACTTCTGCCCCGTGGCCCAGAAATTCGCCGGCGGCGGCGAGGCTTCTGCGCAGGTGGTCGCGGCCCAGGAAATCGAGTTTCCGCTCGATGAAAGCCAAGACGCCGAATGCCGGGTCGAAGGGCATCGGCCCGAACTGTATTTCTGCCGCGATTTGAAGGGCTACGGCTGGTGCTTTCGCAAAGGAAGGCACCTCAACGTCGGCTTGGGCCGCGAGGATCGCGACCGCCTCCCGGAGCATGTGGCGGCCTTCTGCGAGCATCTCCAACAGCAGGGACGCATTCCTCGCAGTCTGCCCCAGAGACTCCGCGGGCATGCCTATCTCCTGTACAAGCACGCATCGCGCCCGTTGGTGGACGATGGCATGCTTCTGGTGGGTGACGCGGCCGGGATGGCCCACACCGAGAGCGGCGAAGGGATCCGTCCGGCGATCGAGTCGGGGTTCCTGGCCGCTGAGGTCATCTTGGAAGCCGCGGGCGATTTTTGCCGCGCACGCCTGGAGCCATATCGCCGTCTGCTCGAATCGCGGTTCGGCCGGCGTCGCTCGGGCGGTTCGTCCACCAGACGCGTCCCTTCTCGGCTGCTCCAGGGCGTGGCCGCATGGCTATTGGCCAACCGCTGGTTCGTCCGCCGCGTGGTGTTGGAACGGTGGTTCCTCCACGCCGGTCAGCCAGCCGTCAATTGCTTCAGCGATACGGCAGCTTGCCGGCGCACGGCGGGGTGCTCGTCATTCAGCGCCCGTCGCAGGTAGGGGACGGCCCTCTCGGCCGCAGGACCAAGTTCGCCGAGCCACTCGGCCGCCAGACGGCGCAGGGACCATTTGCCGTCGCCGAGCGCGTCGCGGCCGACGCAGAGGAGGTGACCTGGTTGGCGGTCGATCTTCCAGACCGCCCTGGCTACTTGCAGGCGAAGCCGCGTCATGGCG
>CAZFKF010000526.1:0-4637 GCA_964518805.1 uncultured Planctomycetaceae bacterium
TGAGGCAAGCCGGGTCGGCGTCGAGGTCCAGTTGGCCCCTGGCACCCGCAAGGACTTGGGATACTTCTGGATCGGTGCCCAAGGTTCCCAGGAAATCGTCCTCTGCGAGTCCGCGATCGACTCGATGAGTTGCTTCCAACTCGATCCACAGCGGATCTGTATCTCCACTTCCGGCGTTCGCGCCGATCCTCCCTGGCGCGATGGGTTGCTGGCCCGCGGTTACCAACTCTCTTGCGGCTTCGACGCGGACGCCCCCGGCGACGCCGCGGCCAGCCATTCCTCGAGGGCTGCGGTTCCCTTGGGGGCATCGGCGACCTTCCCGAAGTAGAAAATGCGGCCCTTGACCTTGCGGCACCAATAGCCCGTTCCCTTGTGGATCGACAAGAGCAGGTCCTTGGGCTTTTTGGTTGAGGCTTTGCCGCGATCAGAATGGGATGTAGAATCGGACCTCATGGGGGCACCTCCAGGTTTGCGGATAGGTGTTCCTTGGCCCCGCTCGTACCACCGGACGGGGCCTCTTTGCTCCCATCAATACAACGGGCGTATGGAAGGGCGTAAACGACCAGAGGACCGCGGCAAGAAGAGAGACGTAAGTCTTTGCTAAATATACACTTAGGGCCTGTAGCTCAGCGGTTAGAGCAGGGGACTCATAATCCCTTGGGCGGGGGTTCGAATCCCTCCGGGCCTATTGATTTACGTTGCTGTTCCCGTCGCACACTCGCGTCGTTTCTCGCCGCCACGCGAGAGTCAACAACGTACGCGAGTTCGCTACGGCATCGGGATCGCCCGACGGCTGTCTTCCGCTTGAAATGGCGGTCCGTCGTGTCCGGGAGTCCCGTCGCCCAAAGATCACACCCAACCTCACACAGCGTCATGACCGTATACGAGCATGCGATGGTGGGGGTGAACGGAGCGGTAGCGATCGGGCTTCACCGATGGGCGGGCTGGCGGCTGGTGGCACTGGCAGGCATCTGCGCAACGTTGCCAGACTGGGACGGGCTGACCATTCTGTTGGGAGGTGGATATTACGCCCAAGGACACCGAATCTGGGGGCACAATCTCCTTGTTAGCGCTCTGTCGGCCGCGCTCTTGAGTGTGGTGCTCTACCGCTTCGACGGGCTTGGCGCAGACCGGCGGTGGATCGCCTCGCGGTGGTCAGGCGTGCCGGGTGAACCGCAGGCGAGTTCGTGCGAGCCGTCGTGGCGACGATGCGGTGTGTGGGTCGCTGTAGCGGTTGCCGCAAGCTTCAGTCATCTAGCCTTTGACACGGCATACAGCACAGGTCGCAACCTGTCGGACTGGGGGGTGCCCCTCGGCTGGCCGTTCACTGAACGAGTGTGGATCTTCCGATCTGCGCCCTGGGGCGATGTTGGAGCCACTGTGATCCTGGCAGCAGCGATGTTCGCCATGCTACGCTGGCCTTTGCGGTCGCAGTGGGTCGCGGCTGGCAGCCTGGCGTTGGTCATCGGTTATGTCCTTCTTCGGGCAGCTTTGCGATAGCATCGCTGGGACACGGCCGAACATCCGTGAGCCAGTCCGGAGAATCACCCATTTAGTGGTAGTATGCCATCCCTCGATGCGGTGAATCATCTCCGGATTTCCCACCTCAGCGCTATTCCATAATCGGTAATCTCTGCGCCACTGAACCTCTTCACGCAGCCCTTAGCGCTTTCGCATTTTACGACGACATTCTATACTATCGCTTCGCTTACGCAGTACAGTCGATTCCAGTCGTTGCAGTCTCTGATGGCCTAGGAGTGCCCCGTGAGTATTCTCAATCTCGACAAGATCTTCGATCCTCATCGCGTGGCGGTCATTGGCGCGAGCGATACCCCTACGAGTGTGGGGTATACGGTCTTGCGAAACCTGATTGGATCGGGCTTCCGCGGGGTCGTCTATCCGGTGAATCCGAAACGCGAGTCGGTTCAGGGGATCCAGGCCTTCAAAGACATCAAGACGCTGCCCCATGCCCCGGACCTGGCGGTCATCTGCACGCCAGCCGTGACCGTGCCAGGGTTGGTGCGGGAACTGGGTGAGGCAGGCACTCGCGGACTCGTGATCATCTCGGCCGGGTTTCGCGAGATCGGCGAGGAAGGGCGCAAGCTGGAACGGCAAGTCCTGGAGGAGCAGGCGAAGTATGACGGGATGCGAATTCTCGGCCCGAACTGCCTGGGGATCATCGTTCCCGGCATCCACTTGAACGCCAGCTTTGCGGCCTCCACACCTAAGAAGGGACACATCGGCTTCATCTCCCAATCCGGGGCGCTGTGCACCTCAGTGCTCGACTGGGCAATTGACGAGGGCATCGGGTTCTCGTACTTCGTCTCGGTGGGAAACATGCTCGACGTGAGCATGGGCGACCTGATCGACTACTTCGGTTCAGCCACGGAGACGCAGTCGATCATCCTTTACATCGAGTCCATCAGCGAGGCCCGCGAGTTCATGTCGGCCACTCGGGCCTTTGCCCGCACTAAGCCCATCGTGGCGTACAAGGCCGGACGGTTCGCCGAGTCGGCGCAAGCGGCGGCGTCGCACACGGGGGCCATGGCTGGGGTCGATGCGGTTTACGAGGCGGCGTTTCAGCGGGCGGGCATCGAGCGGATCTTCCAGGTCGAGGACATGTTCGACTGCGCCGAACTGTTGGCACGGCAGCAACCGCCTAAGGGCGACCGATTGGCCATCGTGACCAACGCCGGCGGACCGGGCGTGATGACGACCGACGCCCTGATCGAGCGGAACGGGGAATTGGCCCATCTCTCCGAAGAGACAATCGCCAAGCTGAACGAGTGCCTGCCGCCGTTCTGGTCGCACAACAATCCCATCGACGTGCTGGGCGATGCCCCGCCGGAGCGTTTTGCCAAGGCCCTGGAGATCGCTCTTCACGACAAGGGAGTGGACGCCGTGCTCGTGATCCTCACGCCGCAGGCGATGACGGACCCCTCGGGCACCGCCAAGGCCGTGGGCGATGCGGCCAAGGGGGCTCACAAGCCGGTGCTGGCCGCCTGGATGGGCGGCGAAACGGTGAGCGAAGGCGTCCAGGTCCTGAACCAGGCGGGTATTCCCACCTATCGCACGCCCGAGAAGGCGATCCGCGCGTTCATGCATCTGGTGTCGTACGCCCGCAACCTGAGCACGCTGCACGAGACCCCGCGCGATCTCCCCATGGCCTTCACGCTCGACCGCCAGCGGCTTCGGAGCGTGTTCGACACGATCCTCACCGAAGGCAGCGAGATCCTATCGGAGAACGTGTCCAAGGCATTCTTGGAAGCCTATGAGATCCCGGTCACCAAGCCCTGCCTGGCCCGCTCCGCAGACGAGGCCGTGGAAGTGGCCCGCCGTTGCGGATATCCGGTGGTATTGAAGATCCACTCGCCGCAGATCACGCACAAGACCGACGTCGGCGGCGTGGTGCTGAACCTGAGCAACGACGACGCCGTGCGTCAGGCATTCGAGCGGATCGTGAAGACGGCCCTGGAAAAGCGGCCCGACGCCCAGATCGTCGGCGTCACCGTGCAGAAGATGGTCAGCTACCCGAACAGCTTCGAGTTGATCCTGGGGACCAAGAAGGACCCGGTCTTCGGCTCGGTGATCATGGTGGGCATGGGCGGAGTGGCCGCCGAAGTGTTCCGCGATCGGGCCCTGGCCATGCCGCCATTGAACGAATCGCTGGCCCGTCGGGCGCTGGAATCGCTCAAGTCCTGGCCGCTGTTGCGGGGCTACCGCGGCAAACCGGGGGCGAACATCGACCGGCTGATCGAGATCCTCATGCGGTTTTCCTATCTCGTGGCCGACTATCCGGAGATCAAGGAGTTGGACGTCAATCCACTCTTGGTGACCCCCGAGGACGTCATTGCCCTCGATGCCCGCGTGGTGGTCGACCGCGACCTGGCCTCGCACTCGGTGCGTCCCTACCAGCACCTGGCCATCCGGCCCTATCCGGAAGAGTTCGTCACCGAGCGGAAGATGAAGGACGGCACGCCGGTGATTCTGCGGCCGATCAAGCCGGAAGACGAGCCGATGTGGCACGAACTGCTGTCGAGCTGCTCGACGCAGTCGTTGTGGTTCCGCTTCAGCTATCTGTTCAAGCAGACCACGCACGAAATGGCCACCCGCTACTGCTTCATCGATTACGATCGCGAGATCGGCATCGTGGCCGAGGTCGGCACCAACGGCAACCGCAAGCTCATCGGCGTTGGCCGCCTGGTGGCCGACATGAACCACGAAACGGCCGAATACGCCGTGATCGTTGCCGATCAGTGGCACAGCAAGGGGCTGGGCGGAACGATGACCGACTACTGCTGCGAAGTGGCGAAGAAGTGGGGTGTCAAACAGATCGTCGCCGAGACATCCAAGGACAATGCCCGCATGCTGGCCACGTTCCGCAACCGCGGCTTCAGTCTTGACGAGGAAAAGGAAGAGGACGTTGTCCTCGTCCGCAAGGATCTCGACGGCCCCCCGCATCGTTGATCCGCTATTGCGACATGGACGGGGCACGGCGGCGGCCGCGCCCTGCGTCCATAACCGCTTCGTTCTCCGCACGGCGCGGGAACGCCTGGACGTTGCGCGTCCCGCAATCCTACGCCAGCACGCCTTCAAGCGGCGCAAACTTCGTCTCGACGATTCCCTCGCGCGGCAGG
>CAZFKF010000527.1:0-4634 GCA_964518805.1 uncultured Planctomycetaceae bacterium
GCTCCAATCCCGCCAGCAGAGCCTCGTGGAACGCGTTCTGCTCGGCGCGAGGGCTCCGGTCGCGGGATACGACGACTGCGATCCTGTCGGACACGGCAGACTCCGATAATCCTAGAGTGTTTTCGCGGCCTGACCCTTGAGGAGCCGCTGCGCCAGCGGCCAGGTGCTGGCAAGGTAGGCGACGTACTCATCCGGGGCAAACAAGGCGACGATTGGGCCGGAAACGTTCAACAGCCAGCCCTCGTCGTACGGGCTGGCATTGATCACGGTCGGTTCGGTCAGCACGCGGGAGTTGATCCCGGCCACCGAGCCACTCACTGGCGAATAGACATCGCTGGTGGCCTTCGATGCCTCGACATAGCCAACCGCCTGCCCTTCCTTGACCGCCGCATCCTGGACTGCGGACCACCGGAGGCAACGGATCTCGCCGAGGAGTCTCACCGCATAGGCGGTGAATCCGAGACGGTATCCGGTTTCACAGCGCATCGCCCACATGTGGTTTCGCGCATAGTGTCGATCGACCGGCACAAACACCGGCGAGCGCCCCATCATGAATACCAACGGTTTCGGCATGCAATGAGAACCCACACCACGAGCGATCGGCAATCCGCCGTCGGCTTTCCGCTCTCCCTCACTTCTCACCAAAACAATACAAGTCTCCCGCGTCGGTGCCGATGACGAGGCGTCCGGCGCCCACGGCGGGTGACGCCAGGATCGCTCCTCCGGCCTCGAAACGCCAACGCTCCTTGCCGGTCTTGTTGTCGATTGCATAGACCCGCCCGTCCGCAGATCCTACCAACACGCGATCGCCGACGATGACCGGGGAACTGTCCACGCGCGATCGCGTGGCAAACGTCCAGAGCCGCGTGCCGCTCTTAGGATCGAGGGCGTGCACCAGTCTGTCTTGCGAGCCGACGACGATGAGTCCCGAGGATGCCGCTGCCGAGGACCGAAATGACGCCCCACGTTCTTCGTTGGCATACTTCCAGACCACCTTGGCCTGCTGCCAATCGACGCCAAAGAACGTCTTTCCTTCGGTGCCGACGAACAGCAGCGGTCCCAGAGCAGCCGGCGTCGAGCCGGTCGGACCTTCCAGGTCCACGCTGGCCACCTCTTTTCCCTGACTGAGTTCAATCACGTGCAGACGCCCATCGCAACCGGCTACCAGCGTGCGATCTCCGACAATCGTGGGGAAACAACGGATTTGGTTGGAGCTTTGATACTTCCACGCCACGGTCCCGTTCGCAGCGTTGAAGCAATAGAGGTATCCGTCCTGCGATCCGACGAGCACGTGCTTGCCGTGAAGATTCGCGCTGGAGTTGATTTCGCCGTCGGTGTCGTAGTGCCAACGCGGCTTGCCGGTCATGCCGTCCAGGCAATAGAACCGGCCATTGCTGTCTCCGATGTAGACCGACCCGTCGCGCACGGCGGCCGAGGCCGTAAAACCCAGCTCCGTGGGGAACTCCCAGAGTGCCTTGCCGGTCCGCAGATCGACGGCGAAGAACTTGCTTTGCAGGCTCCCGATATAGACCACGCCTTCGGCAATTGCCGCGGTCGCCTCAAACCCGCTTTTCGGGGCCGAGAACCTCCAAAGCAACTCGGGCTTCTCCGGAAGCGTCGTGTGAGCCACCCCTGAGGCTTGGCTATCGCCGCGGAACAGGGGCCATGCCTGCTCGGCGGCGGCGCCGGACCCGCCGGGCGGCGCGGCTGCCTGAACTGGGACTCCCGGGCCAAGCGATCCAAGACATGAGGAGCAGAGCAGTAGCAACAACGTCGGTAAGTTCTTCATGCGGCCGTTCCTACGCCGGCAAGCCTTCCGGGATCTCGAAGAGAACCGAAGTCCGAAATCTGGAGTCACCGCGGGGCGGCAGGCTGCGCCCCAGGAATACAGTATAGGCGGGATTCGGTGCGGAGGAAAAGCTCGCCGCCGCCAATCGCGGGCGTGGCCAGCACGCCCTCCTCCATGTCGTTGACCGTGAGTACCTGGAATCGGTCGGCAGCCGCGACCACGGACACGACTCCCCGCTCGTCGACGGCGTAGATCCGATCGTCGGCCGCCACCAGACTGGCGGTGAAATTACCCCGCAGGCTATTTCGCCAGACCTCGCTGCCCGTGATGGCGTCGTAGCAGGTGAACACTCCGGCATCGTTGAGCACGTAGAGCCGCTGGCCGTAGCGGAGACCTGTGGGGATGTAGGGGCCACCCCGGCTGAGTTTCCAGGCCACGTGGGTCGCGGTCACGTCACCGGCCCCGCCGGGCCGAATCGCCAGAATCGGACCGTTGCGCCCGCTGGTGCTGTACACCAGCCCGTCGCCGACCAGAATCGTCGGTGTGACCAATTCCGTGGTACCCCGCACCCGCCACAGCTCGCGACCGTCATTGGGTCCGTAGGCGATGACCAGACGCTGGTCCGACTCCTTGCTGCTGGTGCCGTTGACGATCAGTTCGGTCCGCGAATCGCTTCCGGCGTTCGCCTGGACGACGACAGGGGTCGTCCAGCAACCGGAACTCGGTCGCGAAGTGCGCCAAACCCGTGCTCCCGACAACTTGTCGAATGCCGCCAGGTACGAATCGTTTTCGGAGTCGCACAACTGGATGACGAGATTTCCGTAGAGCACCGGGCTGGCGGCCGTGCCCCATCGGTGGTCGAGGTTTCCCAGTTCGGCGCGCCACAACTGCTTGCCGGTCAAGTCGTGGCAGAACAGACCGGTGGTGCCGAAGAACGAGTACACCCGCTCTCCGTCCGTGGCCACCGTGGCCGAGGCATACCCATTCTTCGCATGCGTCCGTCCGCTGGCTCGCCCCACCTTCGACGTCCACAGCAATTGTCCATCGGTGCGTCGATAGCAGAGCACCGCGAGTGGCGGCGGATCGTCGCCCGGCAGCGCCGAGGTCAGCAGGACCCAGTCTCCCCAAACAACAGGCGACGAACTCCCGCGGCCCGGCACCTCGACACGAAAGCGAACGCCGGCCGCCGGATTGAAATGTACGGCGCGACAACCACCGGGCGCGATGCCGGAAGCGTTCGGCCCGCGCCACCCCGGCCAACCCACCGGATCACGCGGCGTCTCGGGGAAGGAAGCCGGTTGCTCCAACGGCTCGCGCGCGGGCCGGCAACCCGAGAGAGTGAGGACTGCGGTGAGCACCGCGAGGGCCACTCTTCCAGCAGCCCTGGACGACTTGACGAGTCGCCCGACGAGGAATTGCAGCCGCGCCATACGCCGACTCACGTCGAGTTGGGCGTGTTGGTGGGGTTGGGGGTACTGCTCAGTTGCGAAAGCACCTGGAGCAGCCCATTGAGATGGGCCAATCGCGGTCCAAAGCGATCGATGAACTCGTTGAGCATGAACTCGCCGTCCCGCAGGGTCTCGTAGTTCTCGCTGATCTCCTGCGTGAGGCTCACGAGGTACTCCGTCTGGACCTTGCTGAGGGCCTCGGCCGCCATTCGACAACTGCGAGCCAGTCCGGGGTTCGCCTGTTTCCAAGTGCCCAACTCGCTGGCCCGCTGACGCTGGCTGGAACAGAAATGGCTCACCAATTCCTCAAGCAACTCGTTCTGGCGATCCTGCGCGGCCAGCATCTCCCTCAACAGGCCAAGGGCCTCGTTGCCGCCGCCCTCGTTTCCCCCCCCCGAAGGCGCACCGGACGCCGTCGCGCCGTGGGCAACATCGATCTGGGAGAAAAGTGAAGGTCGCGAGCGGCGATCTTGAGTCATAAGGCCAATCCTTAGGAACGGTTCCACGATGCCGGATCAGTTCTAGTATAAGCACGGCCCCCTGCCGAAGTCGAGTATCCCGCGGTCGAGTTCCCACGCGCAAGGCTAAAGTCGTTCCCCTTGCACGCCCGAAACTGGTGCAAGCCCGGATCGGTGTTCCGAACACTGGGACGGATAAGAAAAATATGAAATATAGGCGAGATGGCGCAATTGCATGAAGCGTGATGACGTTAAGTCCAATCTCTGCATGGGGTTCTTGACGGTCATCGAGTGCCCCGAATTTGGTCTATTCGGGGGCTACCTGTTGTTGAACCGCCTGGGGCGTCCGATGGAGTTCCACTGCACGGCCCCCGTCAAGCCAAGCAGGGCCCAGCAGATTCTCTACGGGGCGACGCTGGAGCCGTACCTCTATGGCGAGCAGATCGGCCGGACGCTCGTCACCACGGCGAAATCGCGGCCCGCGGCAATCTTCACCGACCGTCATCCCGTTCTCGCGCTGCGCGAGGAAGTCGAAATGCCCGTGGTATTTGTGCTCGGCGACGATGTCGCCCGGGAGAACCGGGGAGACGCGCGGATCGGACCCGGGCTAGGCCCTTCGGACCAGACGTCCCATCGTCTCGATGCTGCGCACGCCGTGGGTGGCCGCTTGGCGGAGTTCCACTTTGGACGCAGCCGTTTGGCGGTCGCCTCCTCCTCGGCGGAAGATCGCGAATTGGTGACGGCGCGGCTCGGCGAATTGGCTGACTCGTTCGACTTTCGTGAGCCATTCGAGCGGATCCGCGAGGCGATCGAGGAGGCTCGCCGCGGCGGGTGACCGGTTCAATGTCTGGCGAGCGGTTGGGCCAAAGCGATCTGCGAGTGCAAAGCTGGCACCCCGTGTGCGCGCCGGCCGTGCTGGGGCGCGACCTCGGATTTCGG